>CAZRBP010000028.1:28701-31078 GCA_964598305.1 uncultured Pseudomonadales bacterium
TCCCGGCATTCTTCGGAAAGCGTTCCGCATCGGTTATAGTGCGCGGCCTGTCGCACTGCGCCTCAAACCCAACCCCACGCCAAGCCCCAAGGAGACGCCCCGTGCCCGCTAAGTCCATGGACGAACTGGTTTCGCTGTGCAAGCGCCGTGGCATCGTGTTCCCGTCGAGCGACATCTACGGCGGCTTGCAGGGGCTCTACGACTACGGGCCGCTGGGCGTCGAGTTGAAGAACAACCTCAAGGCCGCTTGGTGGCGGGCGATGGTCTATGAGCGCGATGACGTCGAGGGCTTGGATGCGGCGCTGCTGACCCATCGCGAAGTGTTGCGCCACTCAGGCCACGAACAGACCTTCACCGATCCGCTGATTGACTGCCGCAGTTGCAAGAGCCGCTGGCGGGCCGACCAGATCGGCGACACCTGCCCGTCCTGCGGGTCCAAGGACCTGACCGAGCCACGCCCGTTCAACCTGATGTTCAAGACCGCCATAGGCCCGGTGGACGACGGCTCCGCTTTCGCCTACCTGCGCCCGGAAACCGCCCAAGGCATCTTCACCAACTTCAAGAACGTGGTGGACGCCACTTCGCGCCGCCCGCCTTTCGGCATCGCCCAAGTGGGCAAGGCGTTCCGCAACGAAATCACGCCGCGCAACTTCGTCTTCCGCACCCGCGAGTTCGAGCAGATGGAACTGGAGTTCTTCGTCCCGCCCGGAGAGGACGAGGCCTGGCATCGGCACTGGCTTGAAGCGCGGCTCGACTGGTGGGAGGCCCAAGGGGTGCCGCGTTCCGCCATATCGGTGTACGAAGTGCCTGCCAACGAGTTGGCCCACTACTCCAAGGCCACCTTCGACTTGATGTACCGCTTTCCCCACGGCGAGGACGAGTTGGAGGGCATCGCCAACCGCACCGACTTCGACTTGGGCGCCCACTCGAAGAACGCGGCCGAGCTGAACCTGAGCGCCCAAGTACCGGATAACACCGAATCCACCGCCCGATTAGCCGTCCAGGACACGGCCACCGGCGAATGGCGGGTACCTTTCGTCATCGAACCCTCCGCAGGCGTGGACCGGGGCGTGCTGGCCATCATCAACGAGGCGTTCGCACGGGAGGAACTGCCCAACGGCAGCCAACGCACGGTGCTGCGCTTGAAGCCGCACCTGGCGCCCATCAAGGTCGCCGTGCTGCCCCTGAAGCGCAACCACGAAGGCATCGTCGCCAAGGCCCGTGCCATCAAGCGCCAACTGCAGGGCCTAGGGTTGGGGCGCATCCTCTACGAACACACCGGCAACATCGGCAAGGGCTACCGCCGCCATGATGAGGTCGGCACCCCGATGTGCATCACCGTGGACTTCCAGACCTTGGAGGGTGACGACACCGTGACCGTGCGCGACCGCGACAGCATGGCCCAAGTCCGGGTGTCCGTGCAGGGGCTCGAATCCCATGTGCGCGGTGCGCTTGCCGATGGTTGATCGCCGTCCGCAGGAAATGCGCCGGGCGGTGATTTCCACCATCGGCCGCGACCGCCCCGGCATCATCAACGAGCTTTCCGAACTGGCCGCCGAACTCGATCTCAACATCGACGACAGCCGCATGACCGGGATCGGCGAGGAGTTTGCTGCGCTGATGTCCCTCACCGGCAGCGAAAGTGCCTTGGCCGCCTTTGAGATCAAGCTGAACGCGCTTGCCGAGTCCAAGGGCTTCAGTTGCCTGTTTCGCCTCACCGGCGAGCGCGAGCCGCCAGCGGCGGCGCTTCCTTACCGGGTCAACCTATCGGCCATGGACCACCCCGGCATCGTGTATCGAGTCACGGGCTTTTTCTCCAGCCGCCGGATCAACATCCAGGACTTGCAGACCGGCACCCAACGCGCCCCGCACACCGGAACGCCGTTGTTCAGCGTGGCCATGACCATTGAAGTCCCCTCCTCAGTGAAGATCCGGGCACTGAAGGACGCCTTTGAGCGGTTCTGCGCCGAGCAGGATCTCGATGGCGAGATCTCAGCCGCACGGTAGCGGTTTTGCCGGGACAATTTCCTACAAGGTCTGCAGAGATAACCACTAGGTACGGCACGATGCGCTTCTTAGACTGGTCCCATGAAATCGCTCATCGGACAGTTGGAAACCTCCCGGCATGCTGGCGCAACCGATGCGCGGGGACCGGCAAGGTAGCTACCCATGGCCAGCCGGCGCATCATGGTCACCATCGACGGGCCGTCGCACGAGGTCCTCAAGAGCTATGCGGCCCGCCGCAACACCACCATCGGCGGTTTGGTGAAGGACTACCTCATGCGCATTGCCGAGTCGGAGCAGCGGGCGCTTGAGGCGCGGGAGCGCATTCGGGCGATGAATCGAAAGCTGAAACAGGACGATCCGCAACCATGAT
>CAZRBP010000029.1:0-5459 GCA_964598305.1 uncultured Pseudomonadales bacterium
GCGTCGAGGGTCTTGCGCACCTCGAGAAAGGTGGCGGCGAAGCTGAAGCTGGTGGTCATGGCATCGATCAAGGGACGCTCGGCGTCGGTGAAGGTGGCCAGCAGATGGCCCAGGGTGAGGCCGAAGGCGACGCTGACGGCGATCAAGACACCGTTGCCGACGACTGACAAGCGGGCCACCGGGTGGCTGCCCGCGCTGGACCGTGCGGACCAGCGTGCCCAGCCCCAGACGCCCATGCCAACGTAGAAGGCGTAGAGAATGGCCTCGGAGTAAAGACGGGTGTCGATGAACAGGTAGATGCTCAGCAGCGACCCGGCGATGCCGAAGGGCCAGCAACTGACCCGCTCCCGGATCAGCAGCGTGATGTAGAGCAGGCCTGCCCCGGTCGCTAGGACTTCGATGATGGTGTTGGCTGGCACTGCTACCATCTTGTCTTCCTGCCGCCGCAGGTCGGCACCGCGGAGCGCATCCTCATGGCATCGCAACTCGGCATCATCGCAACCGACGTCCCGGCGCTGTCGCCGAGCCCCTTGCCGGAGCAGTTGCGGGCGTTTGTGAATAGGCCCTGGGCTTACCGGCAACGTTACCTGCAAAGCGCCTATCGCACGGCGTTCGATGGCTATTCGTTTGCTGGCCAGACCGACAGCCTGAACCAAGGCCCGGACGATGCGCTGCACTCGTTCGTGCTCTCGGACTTCTCGCCGCGTGCCGCCTTTCCAGAAGAGTTCCAACGCTACCTGCGTGATGAATGGCCGGCGGTGACCCGCGCTGCGCGGGAAATCGAGCAGGGCCTGCTGGTCCAGTTGGGCATCGAAGGCCTGCTCGAACCCTATGCAGCGAGCTACGGGCACATGATGTCGGCCAATTACTATCCGCCTGCGGGGCGTGCGCAGCCTGAAGGCGGGCTGCGGTTGACCGAGCATCCGGACGTCTCATTGCTCACCCTGTTCCCGTTTGGCGTGGAAGCTGGCTTCGAGTATCAGGATGCCGAAGGCGCTTGGCGCGCCTTGGCACCCTCCGGCCGGATGGTGGCCTTCGCGGGCGAGCTGCTGGAGTGGGTGACCGCGGGCCGAATCCAAGCGCTCAATCATCGCGTCGCCCCGACGGGCGGCGAGACCTTTGGCGAACGATTTTCGTTTTCGCTTTTCTCGCTGCCCCATCCCGGCACCCGCATCACACGGGAGGCTTCTTCGGAAGCGATATCCGTGGAAGCCTACATTGAGGCCCATCTTTCCCGCTGGCTCTGAGCGCTCCGGCCCCAACGCTAAAAGAAGTACTGCGCATCGACGCCGAAGCTGCGTGGCGTTCCACGTTGCTCGTAGGTTCGGTTGCTCCAGAACCCGAAGTCGTCGCGGGGATCCGCGCCGAAGTAGAGGCCGTGGGTGGCGTACTTCTCATTGGCCAGGTTTCTCGCCCAGACGTTGAGCGAGAAGCGCTCCGTCGTCCAGCGGATGTTGGCGTTGATCAGATCGTAGCCGTCCAGGCGGCCGTCGTGGTAATAGCCGAAGTAGTTGCCGCCGCGTCCCTCGACGCTGATTGCTGCGGACAGATTAGCGGACAGCGTGGCATTCAGGCCCGCCGCGTACTGATGCTCTGGCGACTTGGTCTGGTCGCGGCCGCTGCGGCTTAGGAAGCCTGCGGCATCCAGGTCGTACGTCACTAGGTCATCGACCTCCGTGCGCAGGATGGCGAGGTTGGCGAAGACCTGCAGCCTCGGCGTGACTTCGAGCAGGGTCTCCAACTCAATGCCGTAGTTCTCCCCATCGCTGGTGCTGTCCAAGTAGCCGATCCAGAGGCCTGCCGCGCCGTCCCACATCCAGCTTTCGAGCTGTGCGTGCGACCTGTCCGTGTGGAAGGCCGCGGCCCGAAAGGCCAAGCGTCCGTCGAAAGCGGCGGTCTTGTAGCCGAGTTCCTTGTTGATCAGTCGCTCGCTGGTGAAGCGGAGTTTCGGGCGCATGAAGTTCTGGAAGGCGGCGCTCATCAGGACGAACTGGGAGCTCGCGCTGACGTTGACGCCGCCTGGCTTCTCCGAAGCCGCCACGGAGGCGTACAGCAAGCCGCCGTCAGCCTGACGGTACTGGATGCTGAACTCGGTGTTGAACAGCGTGTCGCTGCTGTCGTGCGCCACGCCGTTGGTGTCCTCGTAGTCGTCCTCAAAGGCTTCCAGGCGGGCGCCCAAGGTGAAGGAAACTTGGTCGCTCAAGGCGTACTCGACTTCCCCGTAGGCGGCGATGCGGTCGGTTTCATAGTCGGTGGCCACGCCGTAGCCGCCGTACAACGCGCTCCGATAGGTGTAGCCCAGCCTTTCCTCGGTGCCCTTGAAGGTGAGGCCCGCCACCTGCCGCCAACTTCCGGCGTTCAGCGACTCGCTGCCGCCAAAAAGCCGGATGTCGAATTGGGTCTGCTCCTGGCTTCGGTCGAAGGACTCAGTCGCCGTGTCGTGGCCGTAGGAGCAGGTGAAGGTGACGCAGAAGGTCGGCGCAATCCAATCCGCGTCGTAGCTGTAGAGCAGGTCGGCGTCGGACCGGGAGGCCACGGCGCGGATGTTGTAGCGGTCGGTCAACTGCCAGTCGCCGGTGAGGGTGAAGCCGACCACCTCCTGGCGGTCCACCCCCGGCTCGTCGGACTGGGTCGTTCGGTCGTTGTCCAAGGACCAGACGTCGTAGCCGTTGTCGCTGTCGAAGGCGAGCAGATTGAAGCCGTACTGCGAACGCTCGCTCGGGCGCCAGCGCAGCTTGGCCCGAGCAGTCAGCTCGTCGAAGCCGGCGAGATCGTCGCGGCCGAGGGCTTGGTTGCGAAAGTGGCCGTCGCTGACGCTGCGCTGAATGGCGATGCGGCCCTGCAGGGTCTCAGCCAGGGGGCCGCTCAAGACGCCGCCGACGTTGTGGGCGCCCCGGTTGCCCGCACCGGCGCTTAAGGCGCCCTCGAATTCATCGGTGGGCTCGTTGGTGCGGATGTTGACCAGCCCGGCAGGTGCGCTGGCGCCGAACCGGGTGCCTTGGGGGCCGCGCAGCACTTCCACCTGCGCCACGTCGAACAGGGTGGCGGCATTGGCGGCGCTGCCGACCTCGAGATCGTCGATGGTCAGGCCCACGGAGGGGTAGTACTTGGGTTCGCTGTACTGTTCCAAGTCCCCGATGCCGCGCACCTGCAGGAAGCGGCTTCTGGAGGCGCCGCTGGACCAATTGACGTTGGGCGCGAGGCCGAGCAGCTCCTCGACGTGGCGAGCGGCCCGGTTGGCGGCCGACTCGCTGCCGAGCACCGTGACGCTGCGCGGTTCCTCCATCAACGAAGTGCCGTGGAAGGTGGCGGTGACGATGATCTCCTCTTCGATTCTCTCTTCGGCCGCCGCGCCGGGGACCGGCAACGCTAGGAGCAGGGTGGCGCAGAGCATCGGGAGCGACGGGAATGATGGACGGATTGAACGTTTCACTGGCGTCTCCTAGGTCAACTTTGGAGACCCGGCATGCGGTGCGGAAAGGGTTGGGGGAAGGGTTCGGGCTGGTCGGGCACGTTCCTAATCCCTACGCCGGCATTAACCGGATCAGGTTCAATGGGTTCAGTCGTGCCGGACCATCCGGCTTGACCATCTCAGGCGATGTGCCACCCCAAAGGACAGGGGCAGTTTAGGGAAGGGGTTTTGGGGCGTCAACACAGGGTCAACAGTCCCCTATAATTGCGCCTTTCGCTGATTTGTCTGCCGGTATGTTCGATAAGCTCTCCGATCGTTTGAGTGGCGCCCTGAAGGGATTGTCCGGCAAGGCGCGGCTGACCGAGGACAACGTCGCCGGCGCCCTGCGCGAGGTGCGCGCCGCCCTGCTGGAAGCGGATGTCGCCTTGGCGGTGGTCCGCTCCTTCACTGACAGCGTCAGGCGGCGGGCACTCGGCCAGTCGGTAGCCGCCGCCCTGGATCCCGGCGAAGCCCTGATCAAGATCGTCCATGAAGAACTCGTGGAGGTCATGGGCCAAGCGAACGATGCATTGAACCTCGCCACGGTGCCTCCGGCCATCATCCTCATGGCGGGACTGCAGGGGGCAGGCAAGACCACGACCGCCGCCAAGCTCGCCCTGTTTGTGAAGGAACGGCTCAAGAAGCGGGCGGCGCTGGTCAGCGCCGACGTCTATCGGCCAGCGGCCATTGAGCAACTCGAGGCTTTGGCCAGCCAAGTCGGTGCTCAGTTCATTGCCTCCAGCGCCTCTGAGACGCCCATCGCCATCGTCGAGCGGGCGTTGGCCGAGGCGCAGAGCAAGGTGGCGGACGTGCTGATCGTCGATACCGCCGGCCGTTTGGCGGTGGATGCGGCGATGATGGATGAAATCGCGGCCTTGCAGAAGCGCCTCAATCCGATCGAAACCCTGTTCGTGGTCGACGCCATGACCGGGCAGGATGCGGCGGCGACCGCCAAGGCCTTCAATGACGCCTTGGACCTGACCGGCGTGATTCTCGCCAAGGCTGATGGCGACGCCCGGGGCGGAGCCGCGTTGTCGGTGCGCTTCCTGACCGGCAAGCCGATCAAGTTCCTCGGCATGGGCGAGAAGCCCGAGGCATTGGAACCCTTCCATCCAGACCGGCTCGCCTCGCGCATTCTCGGCATGGGTGACGTGCTGTCGCTGATCGAGGAGGCGGAGCGCAAGGTCGATCAACGCAAGGCCGCGCGCTTGGCCAAGAAGGTCACCCGGCGGCAGAAGTTTGATCTGGCCGACTTTCGCGACCAGTTGGAGAGCATGGCCAGCATGGGCGGCGTGGGCAGCATGCTCGATAAGCTGCCCGGCATGAACCAAGTGCCAGCCTCAGCCCGAGCCCAACTCGACGACGGCCAATTCCGCCGCATGGCGGTGATCATCGACTCCATGACCCCCCATGAACGCCGCTTCCCCGATGTTGTCAACAGCTCCCGCAAGCAGCGCATCGCCCGCGGCAGCGGCACCACGGTCATCGACGTCAACCGCATGCTCAAGCAGCATCGGCAGATGCAGAAGATGATGAAGAAGTTCGGCCGCAAGGGCGGCATGCAGAACATGATGCGTGGTCTGCAGGGCATCAAGGGCGCCGGGCGCCCGCCGGGACTGCGGCGCTGACCCGTTGTTTTAACGGTTTCATTGACGCACCCGCTCCATTAGAATGCGCCCCCTTTCCATCTAGGGGCTGCAAGGCATGGTGACGATTCGCTTGGCGCGGCATGGCGCCAAGAAAAATCCCTTCTACCACATCACGGTGGCGGACCGCCGCGCCAAGCGCGATGGACGCTTCATCGAGCGGGTGGGCTTTTTCAATCCCTTGGCCCGGGGCCGGGACGAGGCGTTGCGGGTTGATCTAGCGCGGGTCGATCATTGGCTTGCCGAGGGTGCCAAGCCGTCGGACCGGGTGCAACACCTTATCAAGCAGGCGCGCAAGCAGGCGCTGGCCCAAGCCGAGGCGTCATCGGCCGCTGCCGAAGAGGCACCGGTCGCTGCCGAAG
>CAZRBP010000029.1:5559-30801 GCA_964598305.1 uncultured Pseudomonadales bacterium
GCCCAAGCCGAGGCGTCATCGGCCGCTGCCGAAGAGGCACCGGTCGCTGCCGAAGCTGCCGGGGAAGCAGCGCCGGTCGAGGAAGTGCCGGTTGAGGAGACGGCTGCGGAGGCGACCGCGGAGCCACCCGCTGAGGCCAGCAAAGCCTGACCGATCGGCACGGCAGCGATATGGTGACCGTCGGTCAAGTCGGCGGTGCTTATGGCGTTCAAGGCTGGGTGCGCATCGTCTCCTTTACCGATCCGCCGTCCAATTTGCTTGATTATCAGCCGTGGCACTTGCGCTTGAAGGGGGCGGGCCGTGGGGAGCCTCGTTGGCAGCCATGTCCTGCCGAGGCCATTAGGCCCCACGGCGACGGGTTCGTGGCGCTTTTTCGGGAGGTCGCTGACCGCGATGCGGCATTGCGCCTCTCCGGGGCGGAAATCGCGATTCCCGAGGCCAGCCTGCCCGCACCCGACGCCGGCGAATTCTACTGGCGCGACCTAATCGGGCTTCGGGTGCTGGACCAAAATGGAGTGAAACTCGGCGTGGTGCGGCGGTTGATGCCCACCGGCGTTCACGATGTCATGGTAATTGAAGGCGGCGAGGAAGGTGGCGACGAAGTGTTGATTCCCTTTGTGAACGCCCATGTGGGGGCGGTGCGCATCCCGGATGGCGTCATCGAAGTCCATTGGGAGGCACCCCAATGAATCTGTGGGTGGGCTTAGTCTCGCTGTTCCCGGAGATGGTTTCGGCGATTGCCTCGGCAGGCATCCTCGGCCGGGCGATTCGGCGCGGCGAGATGGGCTTTGAGGTGTTCAACCCCCGCGACCACGCCAGCGACCGCCGCCGCACGGTCGATGACCGCCCCTATGGGGGCGGACCGGGCATGGTCATGATGGCGGAGCCTTTGCTGGGCGCGATCGGGGAGGCCCGCGAACGGGCGCCGTCGACGCCCCGGGTGGTCTATCTGTCACCCCAAGGCGCCAAGCTCGATCAGTCCGGCGTGGAGCGCTTGTCAAGGCTGCCGAGCTTGGTGCTCATCGCCGGGCGGTATGAAGGCATCGATGAACGGGTCATCGAATTGGCGGTTGACGAGGAGCTGTCCATTGGCGACTACATCTTGAGCGGCGGTGAACTGCCGGCCATGGTGCTGGTCGATGCCCTGTGCCGGCTGCTGCCCGGGGCGCTGAACAACGAGGATTCGATTCAAACGGAATCCCTGCTTGATGGATTGCTCGAATACCCGCAATATACGCGCCCGGAAAAGGTGGGGCCGCTTGAAGTGCCGGCTGTGCTGCTTGGCGGTGACCACGGTGCCGTTGGCCGTTGGCGGCGCATGGAGGCCCTGCTGCGCACTTGGCGTCGACGCCCTGAGTTGCTGACCTCAAGGACGCTTTCGGATGCCGACTCGGCCCTCCTGGAAGCAGGCATGCTGCAGGAGGCACACGCGGGAGTGCGGGGGCCGAACGGCGGCGGGATTGAAGGAGAATGAGAATGCGCAGGAACAAAGTGCTTGAAGGCTTGGAAAACGAACAGCTGAAAACCGGCCTGCCGGACTTCTCCCCGGGCGACACCGTGACGGTTCAGGTCAAGGTGCGCGAAGGCAGCCGAGAACGGCTCCAAGCCTTTGAGGGCGTGGTGATCGGCAAGCGCAACCGCGGCCTGAATTCCGCGTTCACCGTGCGCAAGATGTCCCACGGCGTGGGCGTGGAGCGCACCTTCCAAACCCACAGCCCGCTGATCGCCTCGGTCACCGTGAAGCGGCGTGGCGACGTGCGCAAGGCCAAGCTCTACTACCTGCGCCAGCGCTCTGGCCGAGCGGCCCGCATCAAGGAAAAGGTGTAACAGTCGTCAAGTTTGCTTTGGGGGTGCGCCTTGAGCGCCGCCATTGATGAGTACCTTGAGGAAATCTGGCTCGCCAAGGGGTTGAGTGAAAACACCTTGGCCGCCTACCGGCGCGATCTGGCCGCCTTGGAGTCAGGCTTAAGCAAGGGGTTGCTCGACGCGACTGCCGCAGACCTGATGGCCGTCATGGCGAGCCGCTATGATCAGGGCTACCGAACGGCGAGTTCCGCCCGCTGGCTATCCTGCATCAAGGGGTTCTACCGCCGTAGCCTCGAGAAGGGCCGCATCAGCGCAGACCCGGCCGCCCACTTGGAGTACCCGAAGCTCGGACGGCCCCTGCCGTCATCGTTGTCCGAAGCCCAAGTCGAGGAGCTGCTGCGGGCCCCAGACGTTAACACCGTGGTCGGCCTGCGGGACCGCGCCATGCTGGAGCTGCTGTACGCCACGGGCTTGCGCGTTTCTGAACTCGTAAACTTGGAGGTGGGGTCGCTCAACTTGCGCCAAGGTGTGATCCGGGTGATCGGCAAGGGCGGCAAGGAGCGCTTGGTGCCGGTGGGCCAGGAGGCGCTGGCTTGGGTGGCCCGCTTTGCCGCCAAGGGACGCGCGGCGTTGGGCGGGGAGGGCACCAAGGCCCTGTTCCCCAGCAACCGGGGCCGCGCCATGGCCCGGCAGACCTTCTGGCATGCCGTAAAGCGCTATGCGGCCAAGGCAGGCATCGGCCAAGACCTTTCGCCGCACGGCTTGCGCCACGCCTTCGCCACCCACCTGCTAAATCACGGTGCGGATTTGCGAGCCGTGCAGATGATGCTCGGCCACGCTGACCTGTCCACCACCCAGATTTACACCCACGTCGCCCAGGCGCGGCTCAAGTCCCTGCATCAGGAACACCACCCCCGAGGATAGTCGTGCCCGCCGCGCAAGCGAAAACGGCGAATTTCCACTATCATGCGCGCCCGAAGCGCTTCGGCGCTGCCCACAAACGGTTTTGAGGAACATCGATGCCCATCTACGAGTATCGCTGCGGAAACTGCGGCTATGAGATGGAGGCCATCCAGAAGATCAGCGAGGCGCCCCTAGTGG
The DNA here is from genome assembly GCA_964598305.1 of uncultured Pseudomonadales bacterium. GTDB lineage: Bacteria > Pseudomonadota > Gammaproteobacteria > Pseudomonadales > Azotimanducaceae > Azophilus. Next base: position 8,467 of record CAZRBP010000029.1, read on the forward strand.
ATTGCCCGCGATGCGAGACCGCTCAGTTGAGGAAGAAGATCTCCCGGGTGGCCTTTCGCCTGAAAGGCAGCGGCTGGTATGAGACGGACTTCAAGTCCGGCCAGCAGAGGAACTTGGCCGGTGCCGACAACGGTTCAGGCAAGGATCAGCCCAGCGGGGAAGGCGGCGAGGCCGCTGCGTCCGCCTCTGGCGGAGCAGGGAGCGACGCCAGTAAGGATGCCAAGAAAAACGGCAAGACGACTGAGAAGGCGGCCAGCAACGGCAGCGGCAAAGCTAGCGGCGGCGCAGCCAAGGCGACTTCCGCCGCAGCATCGTCCGCTGCTTCGGACTAGGCGCAAGTCATGCGCAGCCACCCCTGTGGGGCGCTCAACAGCGCCCACGTCGGCGAGACCGTGGTCCTGACCGGCTGGGTGCATCGGCGGCGCGACCACGGCGGCGTCATCTTCCTGGACGTGCGCGACCGGACCGGCATCGTGCAAGTGGTTTACGACCCGGATGCCGAGGAGAGCTTTCAAGCGGCCGATCGGGTGCGTAGCGAGTACGTGCTGCGCATGACCGGAAGGGTGCGCCGCCGCCAAGCTGGCGCCGAAAACCCCAACATGGCCACGGGCGAAATCGAAGTGCTCGGCGCGGAGCTCGAAGTGCTCAATCCATCGGCCACGCCACCGTTTGGCCTTGATGAGCATTCCGACGCAGGGGAGGACGTGCGGCTGCGCTACCGCTATCTCGACCTGCGCCGCCCGGAGATGCAGGAACGGTTGCGGGTTCGGGCACAGGCCGCGAGTGTGGTGCGCGGCTATCTTGAGGAGCAGGGCTATTGGGAGATCGAGACCCCCACCCTAAGCCGTCCGACGCCGGAGGGCGCGCGTGACTACCTAGTGCCCAGCCGCACCCATGCCGGCCACTTCTTCGCCCTCCCACAATCGCCGCAAATCTACAAGCAGTTGCTGATGATGTCCGGGATGGACCGCTACTACCAGATCGCCCGCTGCTACCGGGACGAGGACCTGCGTCACGACCGCCAGCCGGAGTTCACGCAGATTGACATCGAAGCCTCGTTCGTCAGCGAGCAGGATGTCATGGACCTCACGGAAGGCATGATCAAACGTCTGTTCCGCGCAGTGAACGGCGTTGAGCTTAGCGACTTCCCGGTGTTGACCTTTGATGAGGCCATGAGCCGTTACGGCAGCGACAAGCCGGACCTGCGCAACCCCCTCGAACTGACCGACATCGGCGATCTCATGGCCGCGGTCGAGTTCAAGGTGTTCAACGGCCCGGCCCGGGATCCCCAAGGCCGGGTGGTGGCCCTCAAGGCGCCGGGCGCCGGCCTTTCGCGCAAGGCCATAGACGACCTCACTGGATTCGTGGGCCGCTATGGGGCCAAGGGGCTGGCCTACATCAAGGTCAATGACATCGAGGCCGGGACGGCGGGCCTGCAATCGCCGATCCTCAAGTTCCTGCCCGACGACATCGTGCGCCAACTGTTGGCGCGCTGCGGCGCGGACAACGGCGACATTGTCTTTTTCGGGGCCGGACCCGCCGCCGTGGTCAACGACTCCATGGGCGCCCTGCGGGTGGAGTTGGGGCGCCTGCTCGGTCTGACCGGCGACGGATTCGCGCCGCTGTGGGTGGTTGACTGGCCGTTGTTCGAAGCGGCTGCGGACGGCGGCATCGCCGCCATGCACCATCAGTTCACCCGCCCCACCTGCAGCATCGAGGACCTGTTGACTGCGCCCCTCAAGGCGCGCGCTGCCGCCTACGATTTGGTGCTCAACGGCTATGAGGTGGGTGGCGGCTCCCTGCGGATTCACACGGAGGCCATGCAGAAGGCGGTGTTCGAGGCGATGGGAATCGCCCAGGAGGGGGCGGCCAAGTTCGGCTTCCTGCTCGATGCGCTGCGTTACGGCTGCCCGCCCCACGGGGGCATCGCCTTGGGCTTCGACCGCTTGGTCATGCTGTTGACCGATGCCGCGGCCATCCGCGACGTGATTGCCTTTCCCAAAACCCAGTCCGCAGCCTGCCTGATGATGGCCGCGCCCGCCGAAGCCGATGAGCGCCAACTGCGCGAACTGCACATTCGCTTGCGTGGAAAAGCGGTGAGCTAACTCATGGCTGGGCACAGCAAGTGGGCCAACATCAAGCACCGCAAGGCCGCTCAGGATGCCAAGCGGGGGAAGCTGTGGACCAAGATTCTGCGCGAAGTGACCGTCGCCGCCCGGCTCGGGGGCGGCGTTCTGGAGGACAATCCGCGGTTGCGCACCGCCGTGGACAAGGCGCTCGGCGCCAATGTGCCCAAGGACACGATCCAAAAGGCCATCAACCGGGGTGCCGGCGGCGGGGAGGGCGCCGACCTCGACGAGCTGACCTATGAGGGCTACGCCGCGGGCGGCGTAGCGCTGTTGATTGAAGCCATGACCGACAACCGCAATCGCACCGTGGCGGAAGTGCGGTACGCCTTCGGCAAGCACGGCGGCAGCCTCGGTGCCGACGGGTCGGTGGCGTACCTGTTCAAGCGCCAAGGTGTGATCACCTTTGCGCCCGGCGCCGACGAAGAGCAGGTTCTCGACGTTGCGCTTGAGGCGGGGGCGGAGGACTTGGAGACCGATGACGACGGCGCCCTAGCCGTGATCACCCCTTGGGAAGCCTTGAGCGCGGTTGCCGACGCCTTGGAGGCTGCTTCGTTGGTGCCGGACCACAAGGAGGTGGCGATGGTGCCCTCGACCCTGCACGACTGTGACGAGGCTCAGGCGGCGACCCTGCTGCGGCTGATCGACGCGCTTGAGGAATTGGACGATGTGCAGAACGTGTACAGCAACGCCCGTCTGCCAGACGGTGGTCTGCCGGACCGCGCTCTGCAAGGGGAAGCGTGAGCGCGGTCCGGGTGCTCGGCATCGATCCGGGCACCCGCTCCACCGGCTACGGCTTGGTTGAGGCGGTGCAGGGGCGGATCACCTACATCGCCTCCGGCTGCATTCGCCCCGCCGCCGGGGCCATGGCAGAGCGCCTCGGCGAGATCCAGTCCGGCGTCAGCGAGTTGATCGCCGCCCACGGCGCCAACCAGTTGGCCATTGAGGAAGTCTTCATGTCCCGCAATCCCCAAGCGGCCTTGAAGCTCGGCCAAGCCCGGGGCGTGGCCATGGCCACGGCCGTCGCTGCTGGTTTGGAGGTTTTCGAGTACGCGCCGCGCACGGTCAAGAAGGCGGTGGTGGGCACCGGCGGGGCCACCAAGGCGCAGGTGCAGCACATGGTGCGCATCCTGCTCAATCTGCGGGGCGGGCGGTTGGCCGCGGATGCGGCGGATGCCCTTGCGATTGCCATTTGTCACGTCAATACTGCGGGGCAGGGTGTCGGCATGGCCGACCGAGTGTAACCGAGCGAGCACGAGTGATCGGACGCATTGCAGGCCGCTTTGTTGAAGCCGTCGAGCAGTTGGCGCTGATCGACGTTGGCGGCGTGGCTTACGAAGTGGAGCTGTCCGCCGGCGCCCGGTCGGACCTGCCGCCGCCGGGCGGCGATGTCGCGCTGTACACGCACTTCCTCGTGCGCGAGGATGCGCAGCAACTCTACGGCTTCGCCTCCCGTTCGGAGCGGGAACTGTTTCGGGCGGTGCTGCGCATCTCCGGGGTGGGTCCGAAACTGGCCCTGTCGCTGATTTCCGCCTTTGATGTGGACGAGTTGGCCCATGCCGCGGCCGACGGCGACCCGGGGCGCCTGACCCGGGTGCCTGGCATCGGTCGCAAGACCGCCCAGCGCATGCTGCTTGAGTTGAAGGACCGGCTGGCCGACTTTGCCATCACGCCCGCTGCGGCGCGATCGGGCGCCGATGCGTCCGCCGCAGCCGAAGCGGAGCGGGCGCTCACTGCCTTGGGCTATCGCCCCCAGGATGCCGCTCAACTGGTTCGCGAAGTGGGGGACCAGGACATGGCTGCGGAAGTGATCGTCCGTGAGGCGCTGCGGGCCGTCGCCCGCCGGTCGGCCTCATGAGCGTGGTTCCCGATCGGTTGGTGGATCCCGCAGCCGAAGGGGCAGCGGAAGGCCGCCTCGACCGCAGCCTGCGCCCAACCACCTTGGACGAATACATTGGCCAGAGCGCGGTACGGGAACAGATGGCCATTTTCATCGAAGCGGCCCGGCGGCGTGGCGAGCCCCTCGACCACACGTTGATATTCGGCCCGCCCGGGCTTGGCAAGACCACCATGGCCCACATCGTTGCCCATGAGATGGGCGTGGCGATCAAGTCAACGTCCGGCCCGGTGATGGAGCGGGCCGGCGACTTGGCGGCGATGCTCACCAATCTGGAGGAGGGCGACGTGCTCTTCGTGGACGAAATCCACCGGCTCTCGCCAGTGGTGGAGGAAATCCTGTATCCGGCCATGGAGGACTTTCAGATCGACATCCTGATTGGCGAAGGCCCGGCGGCGCGATCCTTGAAGCTTGATCTGCCGCGCTTCACCTTGGTTGGCGCCACTACCCGCGCCGGGCTACTGACGTCACCCCTGCGTGACCGCTTCGGCATCGTGCAACGACTGTCGTTCTACTCGATCGAGGAGCTCTGCGAGATCGTGCAACGCTCGGCCCGCAAGCTGAAGCTGGTCGCCGAGGAGTCCGGGGCCGTTGAAGTGGCGCGCCGATCCCGGGGCACGCCGCGCATCGCCAACCGGCTGTTGCGGCGGGTGCGGGACTTCGCCGAGGTGAAGGCGGATGGCGTGGTGACCCAGACGACCGCCGACGATGCCCTGAACCTGCTCAAGGTGGACCGCGAGGGGTTTGACGCCATGGACCGCCGCTTGCTCGAAACCATCATCAAGAAGTTCTCGGGCGGTCCGGTGGGACTCGACAATTTGGCCGCCGCAGTGGGTGAGGAGAGCGATACAATTGAGGATGTCATTGAACCGTACCTGATTCAGCAAGGCTATGTGATGCGCACGCCCCGGGGCCGGGTGGCGACGGCCAACGCCTACCTCCACTTTGGCTTGGCGGCGCCGGACGACACCGCTGCCGCAGTGCGCCAAGCCGCCCTTGACTTGACAGATACCTGACATGCCCGAGCAAATTTCGATATTCGAGTTGGTGGCCAACGCCAGCCTGTTGGTTCAGATCGTCATGGCGCTGTTGGCGCTGGCCTCGATCATCTCCTGGATGATGATCTTTCAGCGCTGGTTCTTTCTGCGCCGGGTGGGCAACGAGGTCGATCAGTTTGAAGACCACTTTTGGTCCGGCGTTGACTTGCGCGAGCTCTATGCGGAACTTGACGGCCATGACCACCTGACCGGCATCGAGACCGTCTTTGTGGCGGGCTTTCAGGAATTCGTGCGCCTCTCGGATCAGGCTGGCGCGGAGGTCGACTCGATCATGCAGGGCGTGCAGCGCGGCATGCGGGTGGCGTTGAATCGCGAAGAGGAGCGGCTTGCCACCCACTTGGCGTTTCTGGCGACCGTGGGCTCCACGAGTCCCTACGTCGGCCTGTTCGGAACGGTCTGGGGCATCATGAACTCCTTCCGCAGCCTGGCCAACATGAGCCAGGCGACGCTCGCCTCGGTGGCGCCGGGCATCTCCGAGGCCTTGGTGGCCACCGCCATGGGGCTGTTCGCCGCCATTCCGGCGGTGATCGGCTACAATCGCTTTTCGGCCCAGGTTGAAGAATTGATGAAGCGCAACGAGGCCTTCAGCGACGAAGTGACCAGCATCCTGCATCGTGCGGCCCAAGCGAGGGTCTCGTGACCATGCGCCGCAAGCCGATGTCGGAAATCAACGTAGTGCCCTACATCGACGTGATGCTTGTGCTGCTGGTGATCTTCATGGCCACTGCGCCGCTGCTGACCCAAGGGGTGCTCGTCGATTTGCCGGAAGCGCCCTCGGAGCCAATCACCGACACCGAGGACGACCCGCTGGTGGTCTCCATTCGCGCGGACGGCGCCATTTTCGTGAATCTCGGCATCCAGGATGCCGATGATGAGGGCACTCGGGTGACCATCTACTCCTTGGGGGATCAAGCCGGCAAGATTCTCCGCACCCGGCCCGAAGCACCGGTTTACGTCAAGGCGGACCACCGGCTGGATTACGGCAAGGTGGTCGGCGTCATGACGGTGTTGCAAAAGTCCGGGGCCGAGTCCGTCGGTCTGATCACCGACCCGCCTTCGCAGATCGAAAGCTGATGGCCCACGCAGTTCGTTCCTATAGCGGCCCCTTGCTTTTGGCGCTGCTGGTGCATCTGGCGGCACTGACCGCCCTGCATGGCGGTTGGTTCCCAAAGGCGCAGCCCGAGAGCCGCCCCATCAAGCCGAATCTCGTGCAGTCGCAACTGATCGTGATGCAGCCCAAGGCGCCGCCCAAGCCGAAGCCTGCCCCGCCCAAGCCTGCGGCCGAGGCGCCCAAGGTGGCGGCGCCGAAACCCCAGGCACAACCGGAGCCGCGCCGCGACTTGGAGGCGGAGCGGCGGCAACGGGAGGCGGCGCAGGCGCTGGAAAGACAACAGCGCCGCTTGGCGGAGCTGGCGCAGAACTCCTTCGCCCAAGCGCTGGCGGAAGAAGCGTCCGAACTCGCCGCCGACCAAGATCTAAGCGCCGCCCAGAGCTTCCGCTTCGGCATCTACCAGCGGGTGGTCGCCAACTGGTCGCGTCCGCCGAGCGCCCGCAACGGCATGCAGGCGCGCCTGTTGGTCGAACTGATTCCCACGGGTGCGGTGGTTGGCGTCACTGTCGTTGAGTCGAGCGGCAACAGCGCCTTCGACCGTTCGGCGGAAGCCGCCGTGCGCAAGGCGCGCGCCTTTGACGTGCCCCGGGAACCGGACCTGTTCGAGCGCCATTTTCGGCGATTCTCACTGTTGTTCAAACCGGAGGACCTGTTGCGGTGAAAGGCAGGCTGCACGGCATCTCCCAAGCGGTTGCTGGGATCACCTTCATCGTGGCTGCAGCCCTCTGCCAAGGTGCGGAAAGCCTTGACAGCATTATCATCGATGCGGGCTACGACCAACAGACCAAGATTGCGGTGGTGCCCTTTCGGGCCGGGCCGGAATTCGGCGACCGTGAACCCCTGTCGGACATCATTGGCTTCGATTTGGCTCGCAGCGGCCAGTTTGCGCCCACCGAACGGGGCAACATGCTGTCGTTTCCGGCCGAGCGCGCCGAAGTCTTCTTTCGCGACTGGCGCATTCTCGGCGTGGAGTACCTGGTCGTCGGGCGCGTGGCGGCCGAGTTCAACGGCGACGTCTCGGTGAGCTACGAACTCTACGACGTGACCAATGAACGGGCGATGGCCGAAGAGCGCTTGACGGCGCCGGCCGCCAAGTGGCGCGACCTTGGACACACCATCGCCGATGTGGTCTTCGAAGCGATCACCGGTGTGCGCGGCGCGTTTTCCACCCGCATACTCTATGTGCTGGCGCAGAATCCGGGCACCGAATACGCCCGCTACCGGCTGGAAATGGCCGATTCCGATGGCGCCCGGGCGCGCACCCTGCTGACTTCGGACGAACCCATCATGTCGCCGAGCTGGTCCCCGGACGCGCAGCGCGTAGCCTACGTCACCTTCGAGACAGGGCGCCCGGTCATCGCGCTGCAGAACGTTGCCACTGGGGAGCGGGAGTTGTTGCCGCATTTTCCGGGCATCAACGGTTCGCCCATCTTCTCCCCGGACGGGCGGAGCCTAGCTGTGGTTCTGTCCCGGGACGGGAATCCGGAAATCTACCTGATGAATCTGGCGGACTACCGGCTTCGGCAGATCACCCGCCATCACGGCATCGACACTGAGCCTTCTTGGTCGCCGGATGGACGCAGCCTCATCTTCACGTCAGATCGCGGTGGCCGACCGCAGATCTACCAAGTGGAGCTGGCCACCAACTTCGTGGAGCGGCTGACCTTCGAAGGCCGTTACAACGCCCGGGCCCGGCTGCTGCCCGATGGCGTTCATTTGGTGTTCGTGCATCGCCGCGACGGGACCGATCACATCGCTTGGCAGGATCTGGAGCGCAACGATCTGCGCGTTCTCACCGAAACCGCGCTGGATGAGTCCCCTTCCTTGGCACCCAACGGCACCATGCTGATCTATGCCACCCAAGATCAGGGGCGCGGCATTCTGGCGGTGGTGTCCATAGACGGGCGGGTGAGGTACCGCCTGCCATCGTCGAGCGGGGATGTGCGGGAACCGGCTTGGTCACCGTTCATCGACGGCTTGAAGTCGGCGTTTTAGGTAGCGGCATGGCGCATCGCCTTGTTGGAATCTGCTTTCTTAATGCGATTTGGGCTGTCAAGTGACTTTTCCTATCGGTTAGAATGGTCGGCTGTGGTAGCCTTGCCAAGCACGCCTGCAACACGATGCTTGGATGATGTGGGCATGACGGCAACTGATGCAGGCCTCAGACGGAGAAAGAACCATGCTTAAGCGGCAAATTGGCTTTATAGCTCTCTTGGCGGCGGCAGCGCTTCTGGTTGGATGCCAGACGCCCGAGCCCACCCCGGAACCGGAACCACCCACGGACACGCGGCCCATTTCCACGCCGCCGCCCACGCCGGAGCCGCCGACGTTCAACGACAACATGGAACCCTACTATCCCGGTACCACCAAGCTGCTGCCGCGGGTGTTCTATTTTGAATTGGACAAGGCGGTTATCGACCAGGCCGATCTCGAGGCCTTGGAGACCCATGCGCGGGTGCTCATGGACAATCCGCGCCGCCGCGTGATGATCGAGGGCCACTGCGACGAACGGGGCACCCGGGAGTACAACTTGGCCTTGGGCGAACGGCGCTCAGACGCCGTGTCGAGCTTTCTCAAGGCGGCTGGCGTTCCCGCATCGCGCATTGAGACGGTAAGTTACGGTGAGGAGCGGCCGGAAGATCCTGGCCACACGGAAGCGGCTTGGTCACGCAATCGCCGGGCCGTGATGATCTATCGCTAGCTTGTTGAAAACGCTGCACCCTCGCCGATGGCTTGGCAGGTTATCGCTCGTGCTGATAGCCGCGCTGGTCCCCGGTTTGGAGGGCATCGCCGACATTCCGGTGGAGGAGTCAGCTGCGGACGTGTCGTCGGAGCGGCCGCCGGCACCGAGGCCTGTCTCTGCGGATGATCCGGCCCCTGGGGCTGGCGTAGAGGCCTTCGCCGGCGCACAGCCAGCACCCGCAGCGCCGAGCCCCGACCCGGGCAGCGGCGTCGGTCCACTGTTCCATCAACTGCAAGTCCTGCAGGGCGAGCTTCAGACCTTGCGCGGGATGGTGGAGGAGCTTCGGTTTCAGATCGAACGCCTCGCCAAGGACCAGCAGGCCCAGTACAGCGATCTCGACCAGCGCCTGATGACGTTGCGCGGTGGCGGACCGTCGCCCAGTACGGGCGATGCGGCAGCGGGCAACTCGTCGCCGGACCGTTCGCCGTCGGCCCCCAACCTGCCGCTGGAGGAGGGCGAATCCGAGCAGCAGGCCTACACCGCCGCCTTCAACCTGATGAGGGACCGGGCGTTTGATGAGTCCGCGGAGGCCTTCAAGCAGATGATTGAATCCTATCCGAATGGGCAATTCACGCCAAACGGCTACTACTGGCTTGGCGAATTGCATCTCGCTCAAGGGGACACGGAGAAGGCACGCCAAAACTTCGCCCAGGTGGTGAACCTCTACGCTGACCACACCAAGGTGCCCGATGCGCTGTACAAGCTCGGCGTGGTGCATCACCGGCTCGGAGATAATCAGCGGGCGCTTGAGTTCCTGGACCGCGTCCAGGCCGAAAGCCCAGACAGTTCCGCCGCCGGATTGGCGCGCACCTATGCGGCGGAGTTGCGCTGACTGGCGGTGAGTGGCGTTAGAGCCTCTGCCACCACCATGCGGTTGCGCATTACCGAAATCTTCCTTTCGCTGCAGGGCGAAACGACGACCGTCGGCTTGCCCACCGTCTTCGTTCGCCTGACCGGCTGCCCCTTGCGTTGCGGCTACTGCGACACGGCCTACGCCTTTACCGGCGGTGAAATGCGCACGGTTGAGAGCATCTTGGCCGAGGTGCAAGGCCACTCGGTCTCCCATGTGACGGTCACCGGCGGTGAGCCGCTTGCGCAGCCCGAGGTCCATGGCTTGCTTGGTGCGCTGTGCGATGCGGGCTTCAAGGTGTCCTTGGAGACCAGCGGGGCGCTTGACGTCGCGCCGGTGGACCCTCGGGTCAGCAAGATCGTCGATGTCAAGACCCCGGGCTCCGGAGAGGTCAGCCGCAATCTTTGGCGCAATTTGGATTGCTGCGGCCCCTTAGATCAGGTCAAGTTCGTGATTTGCGACCGCGCCGACTACGATTGGGCGAAGCTGAAATGCGATGAATTGAAGCTCGTGGAGCGCGTCGGTGCGGTGTTGTTCTCTCCGAGCCACGAGGATTTGCCCGCTCGAAGCCTCGCCGACTGGATTGTCGCGGACCGCTATCCCGTGCGCCTGCAGATTCAATTGCACAAGATTCTGTGGGGCAACGAACCGGGACGGTGAAGGCAGTCGTTCTATTGTCCGGGGGCTTGGACTCCGCCACCGCCATGGCCATTGCAAGGGCCGAAGGCTTTGCCTGCCATGCGCTGTCCTGCCGTTACGGGCAGCGCCATCGGGTGGAATTGGAAGCGGCTGCGGCGGTAGCCCGTTCGCTCGGCGCAGTCGAGCACCGGGAGGTGGCGGTTGACCTGGCCGGCTTTGGCGGCTCGGCGCTGACCGATGCCGGCATCGACGTGCCCGAGGCGCCGACCCCCGGCATTCCGGTGACCTATGTGCCCGCCCGCAACTCGGTCCTGCTGGCCTTGGCACTGGCGTGGGCGGAAACGCTCGGCGCGGAGCACATCTTCATTGGGGTCAATGCCGTGGACTATTCGGGTTATCCGGACTGCCGCCCCGAGTTCATAGCCGCATTCGAAGCCATGGCGAACTTGGCCACCAAGGCGGGAGTGGAAGGGCAACGCTTGAGCATCCATGCGCCGCTGATCGATCTCGGCAAGGATGAGATCATCCGCTGCGGGGTTGGCTTGGGGGTGGACTACGCCTTGACCGTCTCGTGCTATCAACCCACGGACCAAGCGGAGGCCTGCGGCCGGTGTGACAGTTGCCGGCTGCGCCGCGCCGGGTTTGAGGCGGCTGGCGTCCCGGATCCCACCCGCTACGTTGTCGGCTTCGCTGGCCCTCAGTCGGAGGACTGACCACCGCCTGCCGCCGCATCGGCTTCCAGCAACCGTGCTCCGCGCAGGATGTTGCCAAGGGCGTAGTTGCCTTCGTGGCAGGCGTATTCGTACACTCGCGTGTCCGTGGCCGGCCACGGATACTCGCCGGACCAGGATGCTTCCCAAGCGGTGGGGTCCTCGACCGTGAAGGCGTACAGCAACTCGTCCTGGCTGGTGCGGGTGAAGCGCTCCGTGACGTTTAGGTTCTCGGTGGCGCCGAAGAAATAGAGCCCGGACCGCGTTTTGAAGTGCTTGGTCTCCACTACCAGGGTGTCGCCTTCCCAATGCCCCACGGAGTCACCCATCCACTGCCGTATGCCCGGCCTATGTCCGCCTTCCAAGGGAATGATGCGGGCGTCGTGGACCATTTCATTGAGAATCATGACATAGTCCGGCGTCTGCACGATGCGTTTGAGGTTGTTGTACAGGGTGGGCAGCATTGGCGGCCCGGAGGAGGAGCCGAAGGCCAGCAGGCAGCGCTCGCCGAGCGGGCGCAACTCGGGGTCGTCGTAGGGGCCGGGGCCCTCCCGCCCAAGCCACCAGGCGGTGCCGGTGTTTTGCCCGAACAGGCTGAACAGCGCCTCCCGACGCTGCTGGCCGACCGGGGTCCTTGCAGGCAGCCGCCCGTTGACCGGGTCGAAAATGATTGAGGTGCGGAACTTGCCGTCGATCATGAAACGGTCGTTCCCAGGGTCGACCCAGAAGGCGTTGTAGCCTCCCACGTTGCCCGCAGCACCCGTCGAGCCGTCGCCTCCCGCTGGCGGCGCCTCGCGGTTCGGGTCGCTCAGCTTCGCGTCCTCCGCAATGAACGCCCGCGTTTCCGCGACCAGCTTCTCTGCTTCCTCCGGCGCCAGAAAGAGATTGTCGCCATAGGCCTCGGGCCGTTCCAGCGGGGTCAGCGTGGCGATGTCGTAGGTGCCGCTCAGGTCCGGACGGCCATCCGCAGTGCGCGGAATGTCCGTGTTTGCAGGCAAGGCGAACAAGATCAGCGGAATGACGAAGATCGATTTCAAGTGCGCCCCCATGGCGAGCCCTCGGTCGGAACAATTCGGCAACCATACCGCAAAACGGCGTGGGCACGGAATGGGAAGCCCAGGGAAAGGGCGCTGGTGGGTCGTCTGGGGCTCGAACCCAGGACCAACGGGTTAAAAGCCCGGTGCTCTACCAACTGAGCTAACGACCCCGATATCAGCAGGGCGCGCATTGTATTCAGGGATCAGTGGCTAAACAAGGGCAACGGACCGACGGTTCCCGCCTCGTTAAGCAGGAGTTTCGCTCCAGCGAAACTCCAACGGGCCGGGGGCCGCCGCGGCCTCAAGGCCGCGCTGGCGCTGAAACGGTGAAAAAGGTAGTATTTCAACATGATGAAAACTCCGGCGACAGTCAATCTTTCTGACTATGTAAGCGCCGATGAGATGCGTCCCCTGCTGGCGCGTTCCGACTGGCTGGCTGGCTGGATGACGCTGTTCAATCTCGCCGTGATGGCCATTGCCTTCGCTTTGCCTATCCTTTGGCTCAACCCGTTGACCTTGTTAATGGCCGTGCTGCTGCTCGGCGGGCGTCAGTTGGGCTTGGCGGTGCTCTACCATGAGTGCGCCCACCAGATTCTCTTCAAGGCCCGCTGGTTGAACGACGCCTTCGGCACTTGGTTGTTCGGCGGGCTGATGAACACCTCGCTGGCCCGCTACCGGGCCTACCATCTGGACCACCATCGCCATGCGGGCACCGAGCAAGATCCGGACTTCACCATGGCCAGCGCCTATCCGGCTGAGCCCGCCAGCATGCGCCGCAAGCTGACCCGGGACCTGACGGGTCGCACCGGCATCAAGGATCTGCGTCGGCAGATCAAGTCATTCGGCTTGGCGCGCAATGCCCCCTTCCTCGCCTCCCACGGCCTCATGCTCGGCCTGCTCGCCTTGGCCGGTGCGCCCTGGGCCTACGCCCTTTGGTGGCTGGCCTATCTGGTGGCCTATCAGGTGGTCACCCGCATTCGATTCATGAGCGAGCACGGCGTTGCCGTGGACCGGCTGAGCCCGGACGTGCGCGAGAACACCGTCACCACCTTGACGTCCTGGTGGGAACGGCTGCTCATCGGGCCGAACTTCGTCAACTACCATCTTGAGCACCACCTGCAAGCGGGGGTGCCTTGCTATCACCTGTGTCGATTCCATAACTTGTTGACGAAAAAAGGTTTTTTTGGCGATTGCCAGAAGCCGGAAGGCTGCTTCTCCAACGGTTACCGGCACGTTCTGCGCAAAGCCACTGCGTAGGAGTTGTTAGGCGGCCCCGTTACGCGGCCGCCGCCCGTGCCTCGGCTGGCGGCTCCGCTTCGGCGGGCTCGATCTTGAAGCCGGTGGCGCCGTAGGCCATCGACACCAACGGATTGATCAGGTTGAAGAAGCAGAAGGGCAGATAGGCCAAGGTGGGCACGCCCAGGGTGGCGGCCATGTAGGCGCCGCAGGTGTTCCAAGGCACCAGCGGCGAGGTGATGGTGCCGGTGTCCTCGACCACCCGCGCCAAGTTCTTTTCGTGCAGGCCGCGCCGCAGGTATTCGTCCCGGAACATGCGTCCGGTCAGCACGATGGCCATGAACTGATCGGCGGCCAGTACGTTGATGCCGAAGCAGGTGCCGCCGCTGGCCGCGGTCAGGCTGCCCGTGCTGCGGCCCAGCTTGACGAGGCCCCGCAGGAGAACCTGCAGGATGCCCACCCTTTCCAAGACCGCGCCGAAGGCCATGGCGGCGATGACCAGCCAGACGGTGGTCAGCATCGAGCTCATGCCCCCTCGGGACAGCAGCGAATCGAGGTTGGCGTCGCCGGTGGTGGCCGTGTAGCCGTCGAACAGCACCGTCCACAGGATCCGCGTGATGGTGCCGAGGCCGCTGCCGTCGCCGCCGGCCATCGCCGCAATGGCGGGGCGTTGAAACGCCAATGCAAAGAGTACGCCGGCCAAGGCGCCCGCCAAAATCGTGGCCACCGCGGGGGTTTTGCGCACGGCCAAGCCGATCACTACAGCCACCGGGACGAGATGCAGCGCGCTGATGTCGAAGTGGGCCTCGAGGAGGGTCAGGGTGGCATCGAGGTTGCCGGCCGCTCCGGCCTCGGAACTGCCGCCGATGAAGAGGAAGATTGCCAGGGCCGCAACCAAGCTCGGCGTGGTGGTCCAAGTCATGTGTCGAATGTGGGTGAAGATGTCGATGCCGGTAACCGCTGGCGCCAGGTTGGTGGTGTCCGACAGCGGCGACATCTTGTCGCCGAAGTAGGCGCCGCTGATGATGGCCCCGGCGGTGATCTCCACCGATTGGCCCAAGGCCGAGGCGATGCCCACCAAGGCAATGCCCAAGGTGCCCGCCACCGTCCAGGAACTGCCGATGGCCAGCGCGGAGATGGCGCACAGCAGGCAGCAGGCGGCGTAGAAGAAGCCGGGGTCGAGCACCAGCAGTCCGTAGTAGATCAGCGTCGGCACCGTGCCGCTGATCATCCAGGCGCCAATCAGGCTGCCGACGGAGAGCAGGATGAGGATTGCCGGCATGGCGGTGCCGATGCCGCCCACAATCGCTTGTTCGATGGCCTTCCAGCGATGGCCGTTCTTAATGCCGATGCCCGCGGCGATCGCCGCGCCGCAGACCAGGGCGATTTGATTGGCGCCGGCCGATGAGTCGCTGCCGAACAGCGCCACGGAAGCCGTCAGCAATGCCAACGTGCTGCCGATGCCGATGAACGCATCCGCACCGCTTGCTTCCCGAACCTCCCTCAATGCCGCTTCCTGCTATTAACGCTATACCGTCCCTTCCGCTTTGAAGGCTGCAATTTCTTCTTTCGCGTAGCCAAGGCCGGTCAGTATCTCTTCGCTGTGTTCGCCTAGCCCCGGCGCGCCGCGCTTGAGCGTGGGGCCATCCGTCGATGCGCAGTGCCCGGCGAACACCGCCTTGACGCCGTTTGCGGCCGGATCCGGCGAAGGCACTTCGGTGAAGGCATTGCGATCCTCAAACTGGGGATCCTCGGCCACGTCAGCCAGCTCGCGCACTTCGCTCACCGGAACTTCCGCCCTGAGCAGGGCGTCGAGCCAGTGGGCGGTGCCTTGCTGCTTAAGGGCAGCGCAGAGTAAAGCGTTGACCTCCCCGCTGCGCTTGAACCGCGTTCGGGCATCCGGGAAGTCCGGGTAATGGGCCTCAAGGCCGAGAACCCGAAAGAGCGACTCCGCCTGCTTTTCCTTGAGCGCCACGATTTGGATGTGGCCATCGGCGGTTGGGAAGACGTTGGCCGTCGGCTCCAGGGTGGGCGAGCGGTTGCCGATCCTTTCCGGTGCCTTGCCATTCATCAGGAAGGCGGTCATCTGCGGGGCGAGCATGAGCATTGAGGTGTCCATCATCGCCACGTCGATGTGCTGGCCTTCGCCGGTGAGTAGCTTGCGGTACAGGGCGGCGGACAAGGCGAAGGCGGCGTGCAGGGCGGTGGCCATATCGACGGCGAAGTAGCCCGCCCGCATCGGCCCGCTCTCCGGGAAACCGGAAACGGCCATCATGCCGGAAGCGGCTTGAATGGCGCCGTCGAAGGCGGGCAATGGTGACTTTGGCCCGCTTTGGCCGTACCCGGAAACTGAGCAGTACACCAGGTCGGGCTTGATTTTGCGCAGTTGGTCGTAGCTAAAGCCGAGGCGCGCCATCACGCCGGGCCGGAAGTTCTCGACCACCGCGTCGGCGCCGATGACCAAGCGGCCCACGATGTCCTTGGCCGCGTCGCTCCTGAGGTTCAGCGTCAGGCTTTTCTTGCCTAGGTTGGCGGTGGTGTACGTTGGCCAAGGCCGCTCGGGATCGCCGCCGCGCGTGAAGTCGCCGGTTCCCGGCTGCTCAATCTTGATGACTTCGGCGCCGAGCGCCGCCAATTGCTGGGTGGCGAAGGGACCGGCCAAAACTTGGGTGAAGTCGATGACCTTCAGCCCCTCGAAGGCGAGGGTCATGCTCTTGGCGTCAATTCAAACAACCACAGCATGCCGGAGGTCACTGCCTCGACCGGTATCGGCTGGTCCCCCATGTACTTGCGCGACAGTTCCGCCAGCAAGGGCGGAAGCTCTGGCCCCTCTTGGATGCGCACCAGGCTCTGGTTGTAGAGCTTGCCGTCGATGCGGGTGATGATGCGCCCGTCGCGCTCGGCTTCGATGGGCCATTGCTTCCAAATACGCCCCCAGGTTGAGTCCATGTAGCCGCAGGGAATGAACAGGCGCCCCTCGTGGGTCAGCACCCAGACGGTGCGCGAGCGCGGTGGCTCCAGGGATTGGAACTCGATGGTCTCGATGTCCCGCACGAAGGACCAATCAACCGGCGCCGTCGATTGCAGTTCGCCGGTGGTGAAGGGGCCGCCGGCGATGATCTCCAATGGACCATCGGCGAAACGGGCGCCGACCAGCACGGCGGCGACAGCGGCGGCAATGGCCAGAACCAAGCCCAGCACGACCTTTGCAAACAGCTTCATGAATCCAACCTCTGTTCAATGGGTGCAACTTGGGGAGGTTAGTCGCGCCGTTGGCGCACGGCAAGCCGTTGGCGAGCCGTTCGTTGGCCCGGCGGGCACTGAATGGCCAATTTCCTACACGACGACGGGCGAATCGCCACTTTTCAACGCCGCGGCGAGGGTTCAACGTAGCTTGCTATTCCAAACGCGACCGAGGAACATGGATCATGCAGCAAACAGTCAGGGAAATCGAGGCGATGTCGGAGCGGCTTGAGGCTTCCGGGATTCCCCAACAGCAAAGCAAGGCGGTGATCGCGGCGATCGCCAATTCCATCGAGAAGTTCGCCGTCACGCCGGAACGGCTGCGGACGGAGTTTGAACGCAACAACGAACTGCTGTGGAGGCGCATTGAAGAGCGCTTCAATTCAGTTGACGAGCGCTTCAATGCAGTTGACGAGCGCTTCAATGCAGTTGACGAGCGCTTCAATGCAGTTGACGCCCGCTTCAGTTCAGTTGACGCCCGCTCCGATTCAATTGAGGCCCGCTTCGATTCAGTTGAGGCCCGCTTCGATTCAGTTGAGGCCCGCTTCGATGCTCGGTTCAAGTCGGTGGAGGGGCGCTTGGACCGGATCGAGTTGCTGCTCGACAAGATGTTGGGCTGGATGGTCACTTTCTTCGTGACCTTCATCGTCAGCCTGATGGGGTTGTTCGGCACATTGGTGGTGGGCATCTGGTTCTAAGCGGATCGGTACGACCAAAATGCTACGCTTGAAAGGTAAAACCGCCCTGATCACCGGCGCCAGCCGCGGCATCGGGCGAGCCATTGCCCGCGCCTACGCCGCCGAAGGCGCCAACTTGTTCCTCACCGCCACCCATGCCGGCAAGTTGGAGGAAACGCGGGAACAGGTTGTTGAGCACGGCGTCGATGCCGCTTGCCACTTGGCGGACGTGAGCGACCCCGAGGCGGTGGAGGGCTTGTTCGCCGCCGCCGTGGACTGGCGGGACGGGTTGGACATCGTGGTCAACAACGCCGGTATCTACATCGGCAAGCCTTTCACCGACTACGAGTTGGCGGAGTTCGACCGGGTGATGAAGGTCAACGTCCATGCCGTCTTCCAGCTCATGCAGTTGGCGCTGCGCCACATGCGCGAACGCGGCTCCGGGAAGATTGTCAACATAGCTTCCACCGCAGGCCGATGGGAAAGCCCCAACCAGGCCGCCTACAACGCCAGCAAGCATGCCGTGGTGGGCCTGACCCGCTGCGCGGCCCTGGAGAATGCGGCGCTCGGCGTCAACGTCAACGCCATCTGCCCCGGATTTGTGGAAACCGATATGATGGGCGCCTTCGAGGGACATGCTCGAGCCTTGGGCGTATCCTTCGAGGAGTTGATCGCGGGGGCCAAGAGCCGGGTGCCCATGGGCCGGTTCCTTGCGCCGGAGGAAGTCGCCCACATTGCAGTGTATTTGGGCAGTGGCGAATCCGACGGCATGACCGGGCAGGCCATCTGCATTTCCGGCGGCATGAGGATGGGTTAGAGACCGGATTCGAGGGCGAAGCGCTTCACCGGCGCCATCGGAACGTGCATTAGGACAAAGGAGGCATTGAACATGAGCGAGGCCAGCGTATTTGAGCAGATTCGCTACGAGGAGCCCGCCGAGGGCGTGGCGCGGATCATGCTGGCGCGGGCGGACATCCGCAACGCGCAGAACAAGCAGATGCTCTACGAGATGGACCGCGCCCTGAACGTGGCCATGCACGATGACGCCATCAAGGTGGTCATCATCGGTGCCGACGGGCCCCACTTCTCATCGGGGCACCATATGAAGGACCGCAGCCACATCGGCGAGTTTGGGCCGCCGATCATGGGCGTGGGCGGCTACCGCCGCCCCGGCCAGGAGGGGCACATGGCCATGGAGCAGGAGGTTTTCATCGGCTTCTGCTGGCGCTGGCGCAACATGCCCAAGCCAACCATCGCCCAGGTGCAGGGCAAGGCCATCGCTGGCGGGCTGATGCTGGTCTGGCCCTTCGACCTGATCGTTGCCGCCGAGGACGCCCAGTTCTCCGACCCGGTGATCGCCTTCGGCGTCAACGGCCATGAGTACTTCGTCCACGCTTGGGAAGTGGGCCACCGCAAGGCCAAGGAGATGCTCTTCACCGGCGACGCCATCAGCGCCCAGGAGGGCAAGGAACTCGGCATGGTCAACCATGTGGTGCCGAACGCCGAACTTAACGAGTTTACCTTGGATCTCGCCAGCAGGATCGCCAAGCAGCCGCCCTTCGGCTTGAAGCTGGCCAAGCTCGCCGTGAATCAATCGCTGGACGCCCAAGGCATGTACAACGCCATCCACTCGGCCTTCGGCCTGCATCACTTGGGCCACGCCAACTCGCGCATCCTCTACGAGATGGGGGTGGATCCCACCGGCGCGGAGAAGATCGAAAAGGAAGCCCGGGAGCAGATTGCCAGCGGCGAGGCGGCTCGTAAGGCGGCTGGCAAGGGTTAGAGCCTAGGGCCCGTTAACACACCCTAGAGGAATTGGTTGACCAGCCCGGCCAAGACCTCCGGCTGGTCGAGTTCCACCAGATGTCCGGCTTCGGCCACCTCCTGAATCAAGGATTCGCCGGCAGCGGCGGCTTTGAGCTTTTCCAGGCAGGCGTTGGGAACCAACCGGTCCTCCGCGCCCCGAAGCAGCAGCATGGGTTGGGTGATTCGGTAGGCGCGCTTCTGGATGCCGGTGTCGTTGAGCGGCCACAGGTAGCGGGCGGCCGCTTCCCGGGCTCGGATCTCCGTCACCTGCCACTCGATTTCGTCCACGTCGTCGGGCTTTTCCCAAAGCGCGGCATATCGTTCCGGGTGGGCGCACAGCAGCGGCGGATAGCTCTTGGGTCCGGGGCGCTGCGCCCAGAGATCAATGGCCTCGGGGCGCTCGTCGTGGATGCCGAAGGGGCCGATCAGCACCAGCTTGGCGATGCGCTGGCGCTGCATCGCAGCCGCTTCCAGGGCTAGGGGTGCGCTGACCGAACTGGCGATCAGGCCGAATGGGCTGTCGGTTGCGCCTTCCAGGATGTCCAAGGTGGCGGCTGTCCAGTCCGACAGGTCGTCCAGCCGGTCGTGGCCTTCTGCGCCGGGAAATCCGGGCAGCGAAGGAACGATGACGCGGCGGCTTTCGGCCAGCCGGTCGAGGAAGGGAATCCACTTCGGCAGGCCGCCGAAACCGGCCAGGAAGACGACTGGTTTGCCAGCGCCTTGCTCCCAAACCCGAACGTCCGCGCCGTTGCTGCGCAGGCTGCGTTGACGCATCAGGCGGCGACTTGGCGAGGGGGCCGCCGGTCCGCGTTGGCCATGGGCTCCGGCCACCAGCGGTTTTCCCATTCGGAAAAGAGGCCGCTGATCTGGGGCAGCACCTGCTCGGCGTAGAGCTGGGTGTTGTACTTGGTCAATTCGTGGCTCATGTTGCCGAACTGCAGCAATAGCATCAGGTTGCCGACGTTGAGCGTGGTGCAGACTTCGCGCAGCCGCTCGGCCACTTCGTCGGGCGTGCCGACGATCACGTAGCCGGCCTCGAGAATCTCCTCCCAAGTGGTGGCGCCGGCGCCGAAGCCGCCGCCCTTGGTCTGCTTGCTGCTCTCCTTCATCGCCGCCGCCGCCACCTGGGATTGCACCCGGGCGCGGATGGTGGCCTCGGTGGTGTAGCCGGGCGGCTGGACGTAGGCCGGGCTGACGTGCAGGCAGCGGCCGTAGAAGTACTCGGCGGGCTCCTTGTACAGGCGCAGGGCTTCTTCGTGGGTTTCGGCGACGCCGACGAACTGCAGGAAGCCTGCCCGGTAGGGGTTGCGGTCCTTGCCGAGCTTGTCCATCTCCTCCCAGAATCCCTGCATGGTGCGCAAGCCCAGCTTGTAGCCGAAGTAGGAGAGGTAGCAGTACACGTAGTCCAACTCCGCGCACCAGCGCCAAGTCTCTATGGAGCCGCCACCGGGAATCCAGACGGGGGGATGGGGCTTTTGCACGGGGCGGGGCCAGACGTTGACGTAGCGCAGTTGGTTGTAGCGGCCGTTGAAGGCGAAGGTCTCCTCCGCCGACCACGCCTTCATGATCAGATCGTGGGCCTCGTAGTAGCGCTCGCGCAGCTTGGATGGGTTCTGCCCGTAGGCGTAGGCGGTGTCCATGGGCGAGCCGACCGGAAAGCCAGCGATCAGGCGGCCGCCGGAGATGCAGTCGAGCATGGCGAACTCCTCGGCCACCCGGATGGGGGGGTTGTAGAGCGCCAGCGAGTTGCCCATCACGCACAGCGCCGCGTCGTCGGTGCGGCGGGCGAGGGTGGAGGCGATCAGGTTGGGCGAGGGCATCAGTCCGTAGCCGTTGGCGTGATGCTCATTGCAGCAGATGCCGTCGAAGCCCACCTCGGCAGCGTACTCGAGCTCATCCATGAACTCGTTGTACATGACGTGCGCTCGGTTGGGGTCAAGCAGGCCCGGGTCGATATCGACCCACACCGATTGGTGCTGGTCGCGGAAGTCGTCCGGCAGTTCCTTGTAGGGCATCAGGTGGAACCATAGATTTTTCAAGCCACGTTCTCCTTAGGGCCTCTTGGCGCAGGTGAACCTAACATAGTTGCGGGGTTGGTGATAAGGTGAATGCGTCTGACCAATCCCTTTGGACCCAACCGGAGTTTGCCATGCAGCCCCTGAATTCGCAGGCACCGCTCATCGTTTACATGGACTACAAAAGCCCATACGCGTTTCTGGCCTTGGAGCCCAGCTACCAGTTGGAGGACGACTTCGGCATCGAAATCGACTGGCGGCACCTAACGCTGGACATCGGCAGCTTCCTCGGCACGGCCAAGGCAGACGGCAAAGGCAAGGTCCTGGAGAGCAACCGCAGCAAGGAGCAGTGGTCCTGGGTGCGCTACGCCTACCGGGACGCCAAGCGCACCGCCCGGCACCGCGGCCTGGTGCTCAAGGGCCCGCTCAAGGTTTGGAACTCATCGCTGGCCGGCATCGGCATGCAGTGGGCCAAGGCGGCGGGGCGCGAATGCCTCAAGCGTTACTCCTTCACTGTCTTCGACCGCTTCTGGCGGCGCGAGTTGGACATCGAGGACCCAGCCGTCATCGAAGCGCTGCTCGACGAATCCGGGGTCGCCACCCGGGGCTTTCGCGGCTACCTCGAAGGCGAAGGACGCGCCGAGCATGATGCCCTGCAGGCCGAGCTTCTGCCCGCCGGGGTGTTCGGCGTTCCCACCTACGTTGTTGACGGCCAGCCGTTCTTCGGCCGAGAACACCTGCCGTTTGTGCGTTGGCATCTCGGCGGACGCCATGGGGATGCCCCCGACATCGCCTACCAGCCGTTCTAGTGGAATTAGTCGCCTACATCGATTTCAAGAGTCCCCAGGCGCGCTTGGCCTTGGGGCCAACTCTTGCCGCGGCGGAGGAGACCGGTGCCGCGATTGACTGGCGTCCCTTCCACCTGAAGCCCCGGCCCGAACGACGGGAGGCTGACCCGGCGTCACGAGGCGCGCGGCATCGACGTGCGCGGGCGGACTACCGCCGCTGGGAACTCGGCTTTTACGCCCGCAGCCAAGGTATTGAGTGGGTGCACCCGGAGGCGGAGTTCGACAGCTTCGCGGCCAACGCCGGGTTGGCGTGGATGAATCGCCAAGAGGGGGGCGCAAGCCAGTGCGATGACTATGTCAACCGAGTGTTCACCGAGGTGTGGGCCGGCCGCATGGACC
>CAZRBP010000030.1:0-27051 GCA_964598305.1 uncultured Pseudomonadales bacterium
GAGAACGGCCCCAGAATCTCCGCGCTCGACGCCTTCACGCCGGAAGCCTCAAGCAGCTCCTCCACCTCCGCCTTGAATGGACTCTCACTGGAAATCACCGGGTCGCGCCCCAGGCGTCGAAGTAGGTGACGTTCTCAGCGGGCTTGCGCCGCACGGGTCCGAAGCGGCCCATGGGGAAGCCGATCGGCAAGGTGACGACGATGCCGTATTCGTCGGGAATGCTGAAGCGCGCCTGCATCTCGTCCTCGAAGACTTGGTGCATGGTGGTCAAGGCAGCGCCTAGGCCCACAGCCCGGCAGGCTAGCAGGATGTTCTGCACGCAGGGGTAGATGGCGCCGTAGTTGGGTGGCGCCAAGCCGACGCGCTCCTCAGGCGGCACCCGAAACGGCCAATCACGCAGCCCGCAGACCGCCAGCAGCACGGGCACTTCGTGCATGTGGTCGATTTGGTAGCGCAGCGCCTTGAGCTCGCGGCTCAAGGAGGATTCGCGCTCCGGAATGCGTACGGCCCCGAAGCGAGATTCGATGGCGGCCCGGTAGCGCTCGGCAAACCACTCGCGTCCTGCCGCATCCTGGATCACCAAGAACGACCATGGCTGTTTGTTTTGGCCCGAAGGCGCCTTGACCCCGGCATCAAGCACCTTGCGCAGCAGCGCTTCCGGCACCGGGTCCGGCTTGAGGCGCCGCATGGCCCGCATGTTGCCGACCAAATCAAAAAATCCGGGATTGTCCTCCATCACGCCCACGCCCACTGGTTCTTCCCTTGCCGCACTTATGCCACATGACGCCTAGCCCGTCATGGTATTGTACCGTTACTTCACAATGTGCTCGGAGAAAAAAAGTGAAATGGCATTGTGGACTGTTGGTGATCCCCGGTTCCGCGCTCTTGGCATCGGCCCTCCTGCCCGCTGGCCTCGCCTTGGCCGCCCAAGCGGAAGTCGAGGAAATCGAGGAACTCGTGGTGCTCGGCACCCGCCGGGCGGAGCGCTCAGTGGCGGATTCCCCGGTGCCCGTGGACGTGGTCACCGGCGAGGACTTCGAGAACATGGGCTCCGCCGACATGGACGACATGCTGCGCAATCTGCTGCCGTCCTACAACGTGCAACGGCACGCCATTGGCGACGCCGCCACCATCACGCGGCCCGCCACTTTGCGCGGCCTGCCGCCGGACAACACCTTGGTGCTGGTCAACGGCAAGCGGCGCCATCGTGGGGCGGTCATCGCCGAGTTGGGCGGTTCCTTGGCCGCTGGCTCCCAAGGGCCGGACCTGTCGGTGATTCCGGCGGTGGCGATCGACCAAGTGGAGGTGCTGCGCGATGGCGCCGCGGCGCAGTACGGCTCGGACGCCATCGCCGGGGTCATCAACTACCAGCTCAAGCGCAACCGCAGCGGCTTGACGCTGGAGGGCAAGTGGGGCGAAACCTATGAGGGCGACGGCGACCTGTGGATGGTGGCCGGCAACGCCGGATTGCCACTGGGCGGCAGCGGCTTCGCGAGCGTCTCCTTGGAATGGGCCTCGGCCGATCCCACCAGCCGCAGCCTGCCGCGCACCGACGCCCAAGCGGTGTTGGAGACGGGCAATTCCGCCATCGTGCAACCGGTGCAGATCTGGGGCGCACCGGAAGTGGACGACGATGTGGCCCTGTTCATCAATGCGGGCATCGAGGTGTCCGACAGCCAGGAACTGTACGCCTTCGGCAACTACGCCGAGCGGGCGGTCACCGGCGGCTTCTACTTCCGCAACCCGAACAGCCGCTCCGGGGTGTTCACCAGCGGCAGCCAGCGGGCCATCATCGACACCGCCTTGGCCGGCCAAAGCGGCCAAACCTCCAACTGCCCAGCGCTGCAAAGCCCCGGCGGCACGCCCAGGGACCAAGCGGCGGTAAATGCGGACCGGACGGCCTTGGCGGCGCTGCCGGCCAACTGCTGGGTGGCTAACAATCTCTATCCGGGCGGTTACACGCCTTCATTCGGTGGCGACAACGAAGACTTCAGCGGGTTGGTGGGCCTGCGCGGCCTGTTGGGCAACGGCCTGAACTACGACTTGAGCGCTGGCCTTGGCCGCAACGAAACCGCCTTCCGCATCGAGAACACTTGGAACCCCTCCTTGGGCCCGGCCACCCCCACGGCCTTCCAACTCGGCTCCTACATCCAAGAAGAGCAGAGCTACAACGCCGACTTCAGCTTTCCGGTCCCGGTAAACGCCTTCGAATCGGACCTGAACGTGGCCTTCGGCGCCGAGTACCGGGTGGAGACCTTCAAGATCATCCTCGGCCAAGAGGAATCCTGGGTGGCCGGCCCCTATGCCTTCCAAAACGCCAATGTGCACAGTGACGGCGAGACCCCGCTGGTGGCCATGAGCATCGGCTCCCACGGCTTTGCGGGGTTCAGCCCCAGTCAAGCGGGGGAGTTCGACCGGGGCAACATCGCCATCTACGCGGACCTCGAAGCGGACGTCACGGCTAACTTCCTGCTCGGGGTGGCGGTACGCTTTGAGGACTTCGAGGACTTTGGCAGCACCACCAACGCCAAGGTTCAGGCCCTTTGGCGGCTAACCGACAGCGTGGGGGTGCGCGGCTCGTTCAGCACCGGCTTTCGGGCGCCGACGCCGGGTCAGTCCAATGTGGAGAAGGTCTCCACCGTCACCATCGACGGCCAGTTGCTGCAAAGCGGTCAAATTCGTCCGACCAACCCCATCGCCGCCTACTTGGGCGGCGAAGCCTTGGACGCGGAGGACGCCACCAACATCACGGTTGGCCTGCATTGGGATGTCACTGACGCGCTGAGCGTGACGCTCGATTACTTCAACATCGAAGTGAAGGATCGGATATCGTCCACTGGCACCATCGACATTCGCACGGAGGATGCCATCCCCGAGTGCCCGATGACCCATGCCGTCGGCGGGCGCTTGGCCGAATGCCTCCAGGAGTTGGGCGTGCCGGGCGCTTCCGACCTGTCCTCGGTGCGCTTCTACACCAACGACTTCGACACCACCACCCAAGGCGTTGATCTGGTGGCCACCTATGTCCTGGATTGGGGCGATGCCGGCATCAGCAACCTCACCGCCGCTTGGAACTGGACCGATACCGAGGTGGACCGGGCTGGCGTCGAAGTGACCCGGGTGAAGATTGCGGAGCTTGAAAACTTCAATCCGGAAAGCCGAGGCATCGTCACCCTCAACCACTTGGTCGGCAACCTGCGCCTCCTGGCTCGGGCGAGCTACTACGGCGATTGGATTGACGCCAACGGCAGCAGCGACGGCGTCTACGCGCCGGGCAACGCCCGCTATCAGATTCGCTGCGGCGTGGGCGGCTCAATGGACCACTGCTACAACGGCGGCTGGGTGTTTGACGTGGAGGCGGCCTACACCTTCAATGGCCGCTACACCCTCATCGCCGGGGCCAACAATGTCTTCAACGAAACCGGCCCCCGCGAGCGGCTGAACACCTCGACCGACCCGGACTTCTCCAACTGGGCGGGCCGCAAGTACGCGGGTTCCGTGCATTGGGGCTCCGACGGCGGCTTCTACTACTTCCGCTTCCGCGTGGACTTGGACTGAGGCACAGCGCTCAGGGTTTTGCGATCGGCTCGAACCTGTTGATGTGGGCCACGACGTCACGCACCGCCGCATCACCGGCCAGCACCGCCGTTGAGGCGCGCATTTGCGCTCCCCAGATGTCGCCAGGAACGCCGCCGCGACGCCCCGTTTGGTAGCTCTCAAGCTGGCGGACCAGGTACCAATCGTTCTGCCCCGCCAGCGGCGGTGCATTGAAGGACTGATTGCCCTGTCCCCGGTCCCCGTGGCAGGTGGCGCAGGTGCGGTACAGGTCGCTGCCGCGGTCGGCGTCGCCGCCTAGCACGGGGGCTGCGCTTAAAGGGGGAACAGCGGCCACTTGGGCGGTTGCAGCAACCAAGTCGTCGCCGTCGAGCGCATGCGCATCGCCGTCCTCGGCGCGCAGCCCTCGTTGGTAGTTCCGCAGTTGCCGTTCAACGTACCAAGCGGGCAGGACCGAGAGGTTCGGCGCACCCTTGGCCTGATCGCCGGCCAAGGTGCTTCCGTGGCAATCGGCGCAAGCGCCCAAGGGTTCGCCGGCCCGAGCCACCGATGGCGCACCAGCCAAAGCCGCCAGCGCCAGCAACGCGACTGTCCTGTTCGGTTGCGCCATGCGCTTGAAGCAGTGTCTGGACATCGGGAAAAGGGATGGTTCAAGGAATGGCTACCATAAGGAGAGCCTCTACGAAGCGCAACGCCCGCCTATTGCGCTGCAGTGCAGAACCGGGCGGCACCTCGAAGTGGAGGTAGTGTGATTTTCGCACTGCGATATTGCAGTGCGAAAAATATCGTGCCATGCTCTGCACGACAGCAGGATCAAGTTGCGATGAGGCAATCATGCGGAACATAACCCTGAGCGCGGATGCGGACACCATAGACGCAGCGCGGCAGCGCGCCGAGTCGGAGCACACAACCCTCAACGCGGAGTTTCGCAAGTGGTTGGACCGCTACGCCAGGCGCCACCAAGCCAATCGCGCCATGAATTCGGTGCGTGAACTGCGGGCGAAGTACGCCACGGGCGGGCGCAAATTCACCAGAGACGAGATGAATGAGCGTTGAGGACTTCTTGGACACCAACGTGTTGGTGTACATGCTCGATGAGACAGACGGCGGGAAGCGCCAGCGGGCCGAGCAACTGGTGCAGCGGAGCATCGAGATGGGGACCGGCTGCATCAGCTATCAGGTGGTGCAGGAAACGCTCAACGTGGTGACCAGAAAGCTGGGCTTTTCCACCCGCGACGCCCGGGCCTTGTTTGCCGACGTATTGACGCCGCTTTGGACGGTTTTGCCCAGCGGCAAACTCTACGAGCGAGGATTGACGTTCTGCGGTCGATACGGCTTCAGTTTCTATGATTCGATGATTGTCGCCAGCGCAGTCGAGTCCGGTTGCATCCGCCTGTACAGCGAAGATCTTCAGCATGGCCAACGGATTCAGTCGCTGACTATCGAGAACCCATTCCAAGCCTAGGGGTCTTGGTTTCAGGGCATCGAGGCTTGGAGCCGAGTTGCGGATGTGTCGCGCCGTTCGACCAGACCCGCCGCGTCCTGCACAGATTGTAGGGATCGTCAGAGACTCGGCGACCATGAATTCAATCCCCGCTTTCGGGCAAAATGAACGTTGACGCGTTGTCCCCAAAGCCGATGATCAAAACCCTGAGCCGCGCCCTTCTCCTCGTCGCGCTGCCCGCAGCCCTGCTGCAGGGCTGTCAGTCCGCCTTTGGTCCGGAGTCCCTGCAGCGCACCCATCCGGCCTACAACGCCGCCATCACGGCATCGGTGAACGAGCAGATGCTGCAGAATCTGGTGCGGCTGCGGTACCGGGACGTGCCCTTCTTCCTCGAAATCGGCAGCGTGACCGCGACGCTTTCGGTCGGCGCCAATGCCCAGCTTGGGGGTTCGGTGGCCATCCGCGGCGAGGACTCGCTCAGCCCGCTCGCGGGCGTTGCCTACGTGGACAGCCCCACCATCTCCTATGCGCCCCTGCGCGGCGAGGACCTGCTGAAGAGCCTGCTCAGCCCCCTGCAGTTGGAGTCCATCCTGGTGCTCACCCAGTCCGGCTGGCGAATCAGCCGCGTTTTCGGGCTGTGCTTCGAGCGCATCAACGATCTGCGCAACGCGCCCACCGCCTCCGGCCCGACACCGGACCAGGAACCTGACTATCGGTCCTTCAACCGACTGTTGGATTCGTTGAACCGGTTGCAGACACGAGGACAGATCGAGGTGGGTGCGCAAGGGGAGGGCGCCGACGCCGGCATCGTCGTCAAGCTGAAGGCGGACGGCGACGACGCGTCTCGCGGCCTTGACGAAGTCCGTGCGCTGCTGGGAATCGAATCCGATGACAATCAATTCAGCCTCGACACCAACTTTCTTGAGACCGCGGCCAATCAGTGGACCGTGCGCACCCGCTCGCTGTCGAGCCTCCTGTACTACCTTTCCCAGAACGTGGACACGCCACGAGCGCATCAGTCCGCTGGCTTGGTCACCGTAACCGAGGCCCGAGGCGGCGGCGTCTTCGACTGGGGTGCCACGCCCGCAGGCCGGCTGTTCCAAGTGAACTCCGGCACGGAGCGGCCCCAAGGCGCGTACATCGCCACCTTTTACCGAGGCCATTGGTTCTGGATTGAGGACAGTGACTTGGAGTCCAAGTCCACCTTCATGCTGCTGCGGCAGCTGTTCGACCTGCAGGCCGGACAAAGCACCGTCCAAGGGCCGACCCTGACCCTACCCGTGGGGCGGTGAAGATCCACCCTCTTTCCCACACGGAACTTAAGGAGCGCGCATGAAAATCGGCGCTGTGTTTCCCCACTTGGACATCGGCAACGACCCGGCCGTCATCCGCGATTGGGCGCAGACGGCGGAGGGGTTGGGCTACTCGCACATCCTGGCTTACGACCACGTCATCGGCGCCGTGCACGAGGGCCGGGAGCCGCCGCTCTGGGGGCCTTATACCGAGCAGTCAGCCTTTCACGAGCCATTCGTCCTGTTCGGCTACTTCGCTGCCTGCACCACGCAAATCGAGCTGGCCACCGGCATCCTGATCCTGCCCCAGCGGCAGACGGTGCTGGTCGCCAAGCAGGCCGCCGAGATCGACCTGCTTTCCGGGGGACGCCTGCGCCTCGGCGTCGGCACCGGTTGGAACTACGTGGAGTTCGACGCCCTGAACGAGGACTTCGGCAATCGCGGCGCCCGCCAGGCCGAGCAGGTGGAACTGCTGCGCCAACTCTGGTCTGAACCGGTGCTGGACTACAGCGGCCGCTGGCACCGCGTTGAGCGGGCGGGCTTAAAGCCCCTGCCGGGACGTTCCATCCCGATCTGGTTCGGCGGCTTCACCGATGCGGCCTTTCGGCGCGCCGCCCGGATCGGCGACGGCTTCATTTTTGGGGCCAGCCAGAAGGCCAACCTCGCTGCCGCGGAGAAGGTCCGCCTCGAACTCGCCGATGCCGGCAGGGATCCGGCGGGCTTCGGCTGCGAGGCGTTGCTTAACTACCAAGCCGGCCCCGACGCCTGGCGTTCAGATATCGAAGCTTGGCAATCCATGGGTGCCAGCCACGTCGCCATGCGCGGCATGGCCCTGCGCGGCATGGGCGACAGCATAGGTCCGCCCCAAGCCCACATCGACGCCCTGCAAACCTATTGGGAGGTGGTGGGCGATCTAGCGTCCTGAGCTAGATCTTCTTGATGACGCCGCAGCCGATGCGACCGCCGGCGCCGCCAATGGGTTGGGTGATGTGGTCGTCGGGCCGGTCGTGGATGACGACCGCGGATCCGTCCTCGTCGAGAAGCACGGGCATGTCGCCTTCTACCACGGAGACGCGCATGGTGAAGAACTCCGCCTTGACGGAACCGTCTGCGGCTGCGTGCAGGTTGGGCAGGTCGCCGTTGTCCGGCCCTTCCGGGTGGCGTAGGCCGTGCTTGGCGTTGTAGGGATTGATGTGGCCCTTGGCCGCCGAAAAGTCCGGGCTGCAGGCGCCAACGCTGTGCAAGTGAATGGCGTGCCATCCGGGGGGCAGACCGGTGAGATCGGCGAGTAGGAGCACGCCGGATGGGGTCTGCTCAAACGTCACCTTGCCTATGACTGATCCCTCGGTGTTGAGGATGTCAGCCTCGGCCATGTCGGCGGCCGCAACGACTGCGGATGCCACGATGGCGGCGAGGGCGGTGCATGCAACGGCTATGGTCTTCATCGATCACTCCTTCTTGTGCGGAACTACCCAGGCGCTTGGACAAATTCAAAAAGCCTGCTCATTGCTGCCGATTCGGCCGTCGACTAACCGGCGGCCGCTTCGACCGCGACCGGCGGTTGGTTGTCCACGCTGTTCCAAGCCACTTCGTCCGGCACTCCCATGACCCGCTCATAGAAGCCTTCCGGGTAGTTGGTCATGTGCGGGCCGGGGCTGTCCAAATCCGGCTGGGCCACCGCGCCCCCTTCATCCTGGTAGTGGGCCGGGCGCTTGTAGCGGGCGAGTTTCTGGGCGGAAATGCCGGCCATTTCCACCACTTCGGGGTCGATCCAGGCTTCCTGGTTGATCGGCTCCTCGGAGTAGGACAACTCCAGAGCCAGATTCTCCGGCCCCGCAAAGTAGATGGAGGCGCAAAAGCCGTGGTCTATCGGCCCGGAAACCGGAACCCCCTTGGAGCGCAGCCGGTCGCGCATGGCGAGAATTTCGTCGTGGCTCTTCACCCGCAGCGCCAAGTGATGCAATCCGTCAACTTTGTTCATGTCCGCTTCCCGTTGATTCCTCCGCGTGTCCGCCGCTTGTTGCGGTTTCAGAACTGCTGCAACAGCCGATTATGCACCTTTTCCGAGATTGCCTCAGTAGGGAGGGGTTTCAGTTGGCCGTAACTTGCAGGGCATCGTAGCGAAAGAGGTTGTCCATGGTCCGCCCCCCGGCCCGTTTTGCCGCCTGATTACGCAGCCACGCCTTGAACCCGGTGAGGTGGAAGAGCTTGGCGTTGCGGCGCGAACCGTTCTGAACCCTCGCCGTGCGCCGGCGGCGCAGGCTTTCGTAGCGCTGCAATCCGGCGGCCAGGTCGTCATTGGCGGCTAGGCAGCCCGCCAGCACGGCGGCATCCTCGATGGCCATCGCCGTGCCCTGCGCCATGAACGGCAAGGTGGGATGGCAGGCATCGCCGAGCAAGGTGACCGCGCCCTCGCCCCAACGGGCCATGGGCGCCCGGTCGTGCAGCGCCCACTTGTACAGCGAGCTTCGGTCCATGTTGTCGATCAGGGCTTGAACGTCCTCGTGCCAGCCGGCGAAATCGCTCTTGAGTTCATCGAACTCGCCGCGCTCGGTCCAGGACTCGACCTCCCAGCCGGTCTTCTCGACGATGCACACGCAGTTCACCAAGGTCCCCGAGCGCAAGTAATAGTGAACGAAGTGTTTATGCGGCCCCCACCACGCGGTGGCCATGGGCCGCACCAGGCCGGCGGGCAGCCGTTCAGCGGGCACTAGGGCGCGCCAAGCCACGTTGCCGGTGAACCGGGGGGCGTCGTCGCCGAAGAGTTGGGCGCGGACCGCCGAATGGATGCCGTCGGCGCCGATCAGCGCCTCGCCCTCATGCACTGTGTCGCTGGCGCCACCGACCGTGACGCGCACGAAGCCGCCCTGCTCGAATTCCATCACCTCGGAAGCCGTATTCAGTTCGATTGCGGACGAACGTTCGGCTGCCTCGACCAACACCCGCAGCAAGTCGCCGCGGTGAATGTTGTAGTAAGGGAAGCCGTATTGTTCCCGCACGGTTTGGCCGAGCACCGACGAGGCGATCACCTTGCCCGACTTCCAGGCCCGGAACTCCCCGCCCTCGGGCAGGAAGGCGCAGGCCGCCAACGCCGGCTCCAGTCCCAGATGGTGCAGAACGCGGGTGCAGTTGGGGCTTAGCTGAATGCCCGCGCCGATTTCGCCGAATTCCGCGGATTGCTCGAACAGGGCCACTTCGAAGCCCGCCTTGGCCAAGCAGAGCGCCGCGGTCAGCCCGCCGATGCCGCCGCCGGCAATGAGTACGCGGCCGCTAGCCATGCTCGCCCCGCGAGCCGAACGAACTCAACTGCCCGCTCACCTCGCTATGGCGACGTCCTTGACGCCCCTGCGGTGAGGCGGGCGAAGACATAGCCGCCAACCACCCCAGCCCCGGCTTGCAGCGCAAGTCCCAAAGCCGTTCGGGTGGCTGGCACGGGATGCATGCCGAATGTGGCGATCATGATCAGATGCAACGCCCAGATGGCGGTGCCGCCTGCCAATGCGTAGCCGAGGGTGCGCGGCAGCCGAACGGTGCGCAGGGCCACGGCGGCAACCGGGAATGCGATCAACAGGCTGGCGCCGATCAGCGGCAGGTAGGCCATGGCCATTCCCGCCAAGTCATGCAGCGTCGCGGCGGCACGGTCGCCGAAGCTGACCGGCATGCCGAGCCCGGCGACCTCGCCCAGTATCATCTGCGTGGAAACGATGGCGGCCACGATGTAAGTGGCCAGCACCCCGGCGGCGAAGGCTGCGATTCGGCGGATCATGTAAGCTTGGCTCCCGTCATGGGCTAAAGATAACCGGGGTCTTATGGTAACGAAAGCGATCATTGTGGGATTGACCCTTAGTTTGGCGACGGCCGTTGCCGCTGCGCAGGACTACAAGCTGGTTCCCGTTGCGGAGGGCTTGGATTTTCCGTGGTGCGTCGCCTTCCTTCCGGATGGCGGGCTGTTGGTCACCGAACTCGGCGGCACGCTTCGGGAAGTCTCTCCGGAGGGCGCGCTGAGCGAGCCCATTGCCGGTGTGCCCGAGGTGCATCGCCTGAGCCAGGGTGGGCTGTTCGACGTGCTGCTGCATCCCGGCTTTGCAGGCAACCAGACCCTCTTCCTCTCCTACGCCGCGCCGCCCGCCGACGACAATGCCACCGAAATCCTGCGCGCCCGGCTGGTGGATGGCGCCTTGGTCGATACCGAGGTGATCTTCTCGGTGCAGCCGCGCAAGCCGACGGCGGTTCACTACGGCGGCCGCATGGACTTCCTGCCTGATGGCACCCTGCTGCTGACCTCCGGCGACGGCTTCGACTTCCGCGAAGCAGCCCAGGATTTGGGCAGCCTGCTGGGCAAAACGGTGCGCATTCACGCCGACGGCCGCATCCCCGATGACAATCCCTTCGTCGGCCATGACGGGGCCCATCCGGCCATCTACACCTATGGCCACCGCAACGCCCAAGGCTTGGCGGTCGCTGCGGACGGCACGATTTACCTCAACGAACATGGCCCGCGCGGCGGCGACGAGACCAATCGGCTGACTCCCGGAGCCAACTACGGCTGGCCCGCCGTCACCTACGGCATCGATTACAACGGCGCTTACGTGTCACCGTTCCAGGAGGCGCCGGGCATGGCCGCGCCCCTCGACCACTGGACCCCGTCCATAGCCCCGTCCAGCTTGGCGGTCTATGCTGGCGACCGCTTCCCCGGCTGGCAGGGCGACCTCTTCGCCGGCGCCTTGGTGGATGAGGAAGTCCGCCGCCTGGATGTCGAGAACGGCGCAGTGGTGGGCGAGGAGGCGTTGTTCAGTGAACTTGGCCGCCGCATCCGCGACGTGCGCGCCCACGATGGCTACCTTTACGTCGTCGAGGACGGCGAGAACGCGAGCATTTGGCGGGTTGAGCCTGCCGCCAACCAGCAAGCCGCTACGGAGCCGCCGCCCCCGGGACCGCGGCAGCGTAGCGGGGCCAGTCGCTGAGCAGTTCGTCGATCACCGCGCCGCCGACGATGTACAGCGCCTCCAAGGAGGCCCGCATCCCGGAATAGCCCTCATTCTCGCGCAGCAGGTTGTCGGCGGCGCTGATGCCGGGCGGCGGCATGGTATGGTTGCTGCCGGTGCGCAGGACTAGGAAGCGGTTCTTATCCACCCGGCCTGCCTCGTGCAGGTAGGTGATGGCTTGATAGGTGCCGGTGTCCTCCATGGCGGAGGTGACGAAGTCGGTCTCGCCGTCGGACCAATAGCGGACGTAGGCGTTGGCCCAATCGTTCATCAGCGCCCCGTGCCAGAAGGTCATGGCGGCGATGTGGCCGCCGCGGGTGACGAAGGGCGGCCGGCGGGCGTTGGGATGTTCGACGTAGAGGCTGCGGTGCGCCGCCAATTCCGGGGAGTCCGGCAGTTCCAAGTCCTTGGTTAGCTCAAAGGCCCAATCGCGAAGGCTTTCGTTGATGAGGAACATCTCGCCCCGGGGTTCCGGGCGGTCGGGGTCGAATGGAAAGCGGGTGCGGCGGGCGAAGAAGCCGAAGTCCCAATCCTCGGGAATCTCCCGGGCGTCTATTTCGTAGCCTAGGTCGCCGTCCACAAGGTACGCGGACCAGACCGCGGAGCCGACCGAGGCATCCTCCGGGTCGATGCCGGCGATGCCTGCCACCAGCCAGTAGGCTTGGCTGAGATCGAAGCGCGGGTCCAACCCCAGCGCCATGGTCGCCGTGGCGGACTTGGCGGTGCCGACGCCGGTCACCATGCCGAGAATCTGTGAGTCGGCGTTGTAGTAAAGATCGTGGTGGGAGTGGGGGAACGCAAAACGCTGATCGAGGTTTCGGCGCTCCTTCCAGAACTGGAATTCGCCCGGCTCGTCGCCTTCGTCCGCGCCCCGCTCAAACATGGTGACGACCACCACGCGCACTGGCACC
The DNA here is from genome assembly GCA_964598305.1 of uncultured Pseudomonadales bacterium. Lineage (GTDB taxonomy): Bacteria > Pseudomonadota > Gammaproteobacteria > Pseudomonadales > Azotimanducaceae > Azophilus. The sequence goes on from CAZRBP010000030.1 coordinate 12,188, forward strand.
GGAACGGGAGCGCCAGCGCTTGCCGCTTGGGAGGGAGGGGGTGCCGAACTGTTTGGCTCGGCGCAGCCCGCCAGCGCCAAAAGCGCGGCGAGGACGGCCAGCGGTTTGTGCCAATCGCCAATCAACATGGGCTGTGCCGGCTTGGAGCTCCCAACCCTTAGAACTTGTAAGCCACGCTCGCCTGATAGTGCCGGGGCAGCTCAGGCAAAACGATGGCGGAACCGAACAAGTTTGGAAAGTTGGCGCGGAAGTAGCGCTCGTCGGTGAGGTTCTTGGCTGTGAAGGTGAACGACCAACTGCCCAGATCGTACTTTGCCCCAGCGTTGACCAGCGTGTAGGCGGGCAGCTTTACCGATCGTGGGAAGCCCGAGTACGCGCTGTCCACGTCGATCACGCTGGCAAACAACTGCATGCCGTTGTGGAAGTTGTAGATTCCGCTAACGCTGATGATGTTTTCGGGCACCCCGGCGCGCAGGGCCTTGGGGTTGGTAGTCAGGGTGACGAAGCCCCCGGCGGTGCCGCCATAGAATAGGGTGGGGTCGGTGTCGGGCAGGTCCCCGGCGCCAAGGAAGCTGAACCGCCCGCCGCCGTCCAAGGTGCTCAAGTTGGTGACTTCGATGTTGGTGTAGGCGGCGGTGAGGGTCAGGTTGCGGCTGGCCACCCAACGCAGTTCAAACTCAAAGCCCTCGGTTTTCGAAACCTGGTTGGTGACGATGGCTTGGGCGCTGAAGTCCGTGCGCTCCTGCTCATAGTAGATCGCCTGCATGAACAGCTGGTCGTCCAGGAACGAGCCTTTCACGCCCAACTCGAGCAGTTCCGAGCTGGCCACCGCTTGGCCGTCGCGAACGTTTTCAGGCAGCATGTTGGCGCCTTGGTCCACCACTACAGTGGACTGCTTTGACGCCGTGACGTAGGGCACTATTCCAAAGGGCGTGGTGTAGGACAGGCTGGCAGTCCAGGAAAAGGGGCTTTCCTTGTCGCTGGCGTCGATGTCGCTGCCGAACAGGGTCTTGTGGCCCGGTTGGCGGCTGTTCATGTCGATGGCGTCGTAGCGGGCGCCGAGCAGGACGTTCAAGCCCATGTCGAAGTCGAGGTCGGCCAGCAGCGCCACCCCGAACACGGTGAAGTCGCCGATGGAGTATTCCGAGTAGTCGTCGTCGATGCGCGTCGATAGCAAACGCAGGTCGCGGGCGGTGGAGGGCCCGGTGAGGTCGCGGCGGTCGAAGTGCTCGTTGATGAAGTCGTTGGCGTGCTCGAAGTCGGTATGGCGAATCGATGGCGACAGGAGAACATCGAGCTGCATGGCTTCGAATTCATCGGAAAACTGAATGATCAACTGGTCCTCAATGACCCAGGAATCCGCAAACTGGGAAAACCCGTAGGCGTTTTCATTGAGGTTCTCGTAGGACTCGTAATAGAGCTTATTGGTCACCGTCCACTTTTCGTTAACCGCCACGATGACATCGGCGTACAGGATCAGATCCTCGTTCTCCAGCGTGTCGTCCTGCGCGACCAGCACTTGGTCGCGGCCGAGGCGGGCGATGCCGACGGTGGCGGGATCCAAGGCGAAGTCCGGTCCGAAGCTGACCGGCCCCTCCACCCCGGCCGGGTCGAAGACGAAGGCGAACAGGCCGTTGCCGTCATTGGCGGCGTTGTACTCCTGATGGGAAATGGCGCCGTCGCCATCGGCATCGAGCGGCGTCGCCAGGCCGGTGGTGTAGGTGCCGTCGTCGATCAGCGCCTGGGTCAGCCGGTTCCAGCCTGCCACCTGATTGCTTTTGAAGTCGTGGTACATGCCGCCGAAGACGATGCGCGCCCGTTCGGACAGATCCATGTTGAAGGTGCCCTGCAGGATGGTGTTCTCGGTGTCGGTGTTGTCGTAGAAGCTGTCCGAGTCCTCGACTTCCCCGAAGAGGTAGTAGCCGAAAGGGTGCTCTCCGAGCTGGCCGGGCCCGCCGACTTCGGCGGTGAGAACGGACTTGCTCCAACTGCCGCCGGTGAAGGCGACCGCCCCGGTCGGGCTGGACAGAAACTGCCCGGTCTCGGCGCGGGCGGATTTGGGGATGAAGTTCATGTAGCCGCCGATCTTGCTCGGCCCGTAGATCACCGACGCCGGTCCGCGCACGATGTCCACCCGGTCGGCGGCGCCGATGGGCGTGACGTAGTTGCCGGGATTGTCCAGCCGCCGCACCCCGTTGAAGTAGTTCTCACCGGACGTGCCGCGCAGGTCCAAGGAGCCTGAAACGCCGAAGAAGGACTGGGTGAAGCTGCCGGGCGAGAGCACCACGAAATCGTCGATTTCCGTGATGCCGTACTGTTCAATGGTCTCAATGGTGATGCTGGTCGCCGAGCGCGGCGTCTCGAGCAGCGTTTTGTCGAAGCCAAAGACCGCGTCCATCGGCTCCGTCGGCAGAATGCCGATTTCATCCTCCGCCCGGTCTTCGGCGACAAAGGTCTCAAGCTCAACCACCTCGCCATCCGCCAGCGCCTCGTCCTCCGCCCCCCAGACCGGGAACCCAAGCGCCAACGCCACCATCAACGCGCCTGAACCAGACAGTTGGCGAAGGCGCCATCCCATTTGACCTGTTCCCATCATCCTCACTCGTTTGTGCGCAGCCGATCCGTGCGCCGTCAACCGGAAACCCCGGATTGTAGTGCGCTCCCCGATCAAGGCCAGCGGTTTTTGCGGTGGGTGGCGGCCTGGTTTGCGCGGTAACATGGCAGGCAGCGGGGGCAGCGATAAGGAAGGCAGCCGTTGGGCTCGGAATTTCTGCAACGACGCTTTGATCTCAGCGGCCACGGCACCTCCGTTCGGCGGGAGCTGCTCGCCGGCCTGACCACCTTTCTGGCCATGGCCTACATCACCGTGGTCAACCCGGCCATTCTCTCCGAAGCTGGAATGGACTTTGGCGCGGTGTTCGTGGCCACCTGCCTAGCGGCCGCCGCCGGTTCGCTCATCATGGGCCTAGTGGCCAACTATCCCGTGGCGCTGGCGCCGGGCATGGGCCAAAACGCCTTCTTTACCTATGGCATCGTCCTCGGCAGCGGGCATCCGTGGCAGACGGCCTTAGGCGCGGTTTTCATATCCGGATTGATCTTCGTGGTCTTGAGCCTGCTGCCCATCCGCGAGTGGCTGATCAATTCGATCCCCCGCAACCTGAAGTCCGGCATGGCCGCCGGCATCGGCCTGTTTCTGGCCTTCATCGCCTTGCAGAACGCCGGCGTTGCGGTCGCCAACCCGGCCACTTTGATCTCCTTTGGGGACTTGGCAGGCTTTGCGCCGGCAGCGGCGCTACTCGGTTTTTTCCTCATTGCCGCCTTGGCCGGCCGCGGCCAAAGCGGCGCCATCGTCATTGGCATGCTCGCAGTGTCGGTCATCGCATGGCTGACCGGCCACGCGGAATTCCATGGCATCGCCGCGACACCGCCATCGTTGGCGCCGGTGTTCGCCCAGTTCGATCTGGCTGGCGTCTTCGACCTCGCCATGCTGAGCGTCATCTTCACGCTGCTGCTGGTCGATGTGTTCGACACCACCGGCACCTTGGTCGGCGTCGCTACCCGTGGCAAGCTGTTGGATGCCGACGGCAAGCTGCCCCGCTTGCGTGGCGCCCTGTTGGCCGACTCCAGCGCCACCGTCATCGGTGCCGTGGCGGGCACCTCGCCCACCACCAGCTACATTGAAAGCGCCGCTGGGGTGGAAAGCGGCGGCCGCACCGGCCTCACCGCCGTGGTGGTCGCGGGCCTCTTCCTGCTCTGCCTGGCGTTCGCTCCGCTGGCGCAAAGCGTGCCGCCCTACGCCTCCGCAGCCGCCTTGCTGTTTGTGGCCGTGGTCATGGCCAGATCCCTGTCCGACATCGACTGGGACGACCTCACCGAATCCGCCCCGGCATCCCTCACCGCAGTCGCCATGCCCCTAAGCTTCTCCATCGCCGACGGCATAGGCGCGGGCTTCATCAGCTACGCCGCCATCAAGCTCCTGAGCGGCCGGGCAGGCGAGTGCCCAGCAGCGGTGTACTTGGTTGCAGCGGTGTTCCTCGTTAAGTTCGTGGCACTGTAGCCCACACGACTCGTTAAGAGCCTTCCTAGTGCTGTGCGGCTATGGATTTGGCGATAGCAGATAGTTGTTCGACGACGTTTTCAAGAACTGCGTCCCGTTCGACACCAGTAAGTAGATGGATTGGCACGTTGTCGCTGGTTCCTGCCCGGCGATCTTCGCCGAGTCGTTGCCGCAACTCGGGTAAGGGGAGAGTGCCTTTCCAATCAGAGAACACAAGCCAAATTGGAGTCTCACGGCAAGACGCCCAGAGTTCATGATGGATGCCGAACCAAACGCCGGCCCATACGTCCGCGTCCGCTTGACCAAGCTTCAGATAACGGCCATAGCCATAGGCTCGCGGCGTTCTCACCAATCCTTGTGTGGTGGCGATCCCTAGTTCAATTGCAAGTTTGGTGGCATCGTCGATAAGTCGATTCAGTTGTAACATGCGCCGGGGAAACTCGGGGGCGAGTTCATCTTGTCGCATAGGGAGGAACGCTTCCTCGTCTTGACGCTCACAGAGTGCGCTAAGCTGCGAGACATCGGCCTTTATCGAATGTTCTCCTTGTCTGTCCGCATGTATTGACATGCGGTCGAGCAGCGCGGACCAACTCGTCAAAATCAAGTGGTGTTGTTCCGTTACGGCAACGCTTCTTGGATCGCGACTACCTGTGCGAACAGAAGGACAGTCCGCCAATCGGCACAGATCGACCCACAACGTTTCCAAGCGCGCATTCGGGGCGATGACGAGCAGTGCCGCAGGACGGTCGTCGTTGGGAAGCCTTTCGAGGTACGCGTTGGGTTGGTTGTCTGTTAGCCCAGCCCAGAACTTGGCTTCCACGAGCAAGCGTTCCGTCTGATCTTGGCCGAAGCCTACAAGGTCGGGACGAGTGCCGTCTTGGGTTACTTGAGTTCGTATCGAGTCGAGTTCGGGAAGTTCCACGTTGGTTTCCCGGAGAAGCCCTTGGAGCGCAGCCATGGCCGCCCGGCTCGACAAGATGTAGCCGAGCGCTTCGACCGCGATGTCCTCGATGCGCTCGCTGAGTCGCGGCGCGAGATGTGCGAGCAGTGCGGACATTCAATACCTCATCGCTTACTTGGCAGTAGATGGAGCCGTAGTTGGTTGCAATGGGCGATGGCAGGATGGCCCGCCGCTGACAACTTCAAGTGCAAAGAGGCCAGTGGATGGGCTCAATGGCCTCAATCGGCGTCAAACAGCTCGCTTACCTCTATGGAAAAACCCTCAAGCAGCGCTGATTCCGCCCTCTGTCCCCGGCCAAAGGCACCATGCTCCTCATAGGCATCGTTCCCCAATGCCAGAACAGTCACGGATTCGTCGATCGGGTTAACGATCCAGTATTCGGGGATTTGCGCCTCGGCGTAGTCGAGGCGTTTGACGCGTATGTCCCGGTCGGGATCATCCGGGCTGACGACCTCCATCACCAAGTCCGCGCCGCGCCAGTAGTCGTTTTGACGACGGCTGTCGTTGGCGTCCTGCACGAGGAGGATATCCGGCTCCCGGAACTTGCCTTCACGGATGCGCAGGCGCAACGGTGCGAATAGCACTGCGCCGCCGAGGCGCTCCACGAACGGGTGCAAGGCAAGGAACAGGAACCGCAAGATGACTTGATGACGGTCGGTGGGCATGGATAGGACCTCAATGCAGCCATCAGTGAATTCGAGCAGCAACCGCGAGTGGTCGGTGAGTCTGAGGTACTGCGTCTCGGTCCAGATTCCATCCAACGGCGTCAAATCGATCATCGTGCCATTGCCGCAAGTCACCGCGCCAAATCCGTCGTTGGAGCGGCTTTGCTCGCGAGTCGATTGCCCGATACGCTGTGATTCCACGTTGCCCCGCATGATGGCACCCACCAATTGAGCGCATTGTGAAGGGCCACTAGCGCGTGTCAAGTGGCGTTAATGCTTGGTGTGCGTCATGGTCGAGTCGATGCACAATAGTTCGATGGCTGGTCTGGGTGCTATTCGATTTCCAATACGGGCGGTGGGTTGCCTTGGGCTGCTGACGGTTGCCAGCTCATACAGTGGTGTGCAGGCGACTTCCAACGCGATGCCGGCTGCGGCCTTGGCGGTGGGGGAGGCCGTCGGTCCCAGTCCGGAATTGACCATTGTGGACAGTGCGCCGATCGTCCCCGGTGGGGAGCGCAAGCTGGTCTGGCGCGAAGAGTTCGACGGCCCGCGCCTCGACCCGCACACTTGGTTTCTTGAGGTAGGCGATGGCAGCCAGTACGGGATTCCCGGGTGGGGCAATCGCGAGTTGCAGTGGTATCTGCCGCAAAACGCCCGAACGGAAGACGGACATCTGGTCATCACCGCCCGCCGTCAGCGGCACGGTGAGTTTCGCTTCACCTCCGCGCGCATTAACACGCGGGACCGGTTCGCATTCCGGTACGGCCGTATCGAAGCCCGCATCCAACTGCCGGGCGGCCTAGGCATCTGGCCGGCCTTTTGGTTGATGCCCCAGGACAATGCCTACGGAACCTGGCCTGCATCCGGCGAAATCGACATCATGGAGGCTCGCAATCTTGGGAGTGGCGCTGCCCATGCCGTGGCGGGCACGCTGCACTTCGGCGGCGTGGCCCCAAACAATGTGTCAAAGTCCGCGGAGTATGTGGTTCCCGATGATCCAACCAAGGCGTTTCACGATTACGCCATCGAGTGGGGACCGGATGAGATGCGCTGGTACGTGGACGACGTTTGCTACGCTGTGCAGGATGCTTGGCACAGCGAGTCCGCCGCCCATCCGGCACCCTTCGATCGCCCGTTCTACCTTATTCTCAACGTGGCCGTCGGCGGCTGGTTTCCCGGTGCGCCGGTGCCGACAACCGAGTTTCCGGTCACGATGCAGGTGGATTTTGTGCGGGTTTACGCAGGGGAGTCCTGAACCACTGACGTAGTGGTTGCTGCGCCCGCCGCCAAACGGACGCGTTCGTCCCGGGCCGCTTCCTCGCCGGGCAGGTAGCGCATCGCCAGAAGCAGCAAGGCGGTGCTCGCGCCGAACAGGGCGTACGACCACATCATGGCATTGCGCAACGCCAAGCCATCGTGCAGCCCCGAGGCGATGTAGGCGTCGCTGATCTGGCCGATCATGAACGGCCCCAAGGCCAGGCCGACGAAGGTGATCATGAGGATGTAGTAAGCGGAAGCGGTGGCCCGCATGTGCGGCATGACCAGATCGTTCACGGTGCTCGCGCCGCCGCCCACCCACATGGGCGAGGTGATGCTGAACACGAAGACGGCGAAGTAGGCCACCCAGGCGCTGTCGGCCAGCAGAAAGACGAACCCGCTTGGCAGCGACAGCAGGCCCGCCATGACGCCGATCCAGAGCCGCGCATTGGCCGTACGCGCCTTCAGGCGGTCGGACAGGACGCCGCCCAGGGTCACGCCCAGCCAGCCGCCGACGGCGGCGGCCAGCCCCATCACGATGCCGGCCTCGGCGAGTTCCACGTCGTGGACGCGCAGCATGAAGGGCGGCCCCCAGAAGCCGACGCCATAGGTCACGAAGGAGAGACAGGGAAAACCGGTCGCGGCGAGCAGAAACGCCTTGGAACGGAACATCATGGCAAAGGTGGCGGCCTCGCGAATCTTAAGCGCCTGCACCCAGGAGACCGCCGCATAGACGCCGAGGCCCAAGGCGATCCATTGGATGGCGCTCGGCATGAGCGCGTGGGCGCCGTAGCCTGCGGCGGCGACCGCCAGCGCGGCGGCCAGGTTGCGGCCAACGGCGGGCCAGCCGCCCAGGCGCAGCAGGTTGTAGAACGTGAACGGCGGCAGCACCGATTGCAGCGAGCGCAGCGTCTCGCGGAAGGGATGCGGCTCCGGCTCGACAACCAGCCCTTCGCTGGCGCCCCGCACCGGCTCGCGCAGGGTCCACGTCCAGACTGCGACCAAGAGGCCGGGCAACCCAACCGCGAAGAACGCCGCCTGCCAGCCTTTAAGGCCGAAGGGCGCCAGCGCGGGATCGGGAAAGGCGTCCTTCCAGGCATCGACGATCACGCCGCCGAGGAACAGGCCGATGCCGGCACCGATGTAAACGCCGCTCGAATAGACCGCCAGCACCGTCGCCCGAACCTTGGGCGAGAAATAGTCGGACAACATCGAGAATGCGGCAGGCGAAGCGCTGGCCTCGCCGACGCCAACGCCGAATCGGTAGGCCGCCAGTGCCGCGAAGCTGCGTGCGGTTCCCGACAGTGCCGTCATCAGGCTCCAGAAGGCCAGGCCGATGGAGATCAGGCTCTTGCGCGTCCACACATCGGCGAGCTTGCCGAGCGGAATGCCAAACACGGCGTAGAAGACCGCGAAGGCGGTGCCGTAGAGAAAGCCGATCTCCGCGTCGGAGATGCCGAGATCCGCCTTGATCTCCTCGGCGAGTATGGAAATGATCTGCCGGTCGATGAAGTTGAATACGTAAACGACCAGCAGCACGCCCAAGGCGTACTTGGAATAGCGGCCGCCGACTTGCTGGCCGCTTGGCTTCACATCGCGGACCCCGGCGCCAACCGTTCAACGTCAGCCAACGCCTCCGCCAAGTAGGCCAGAAACCGCCCCGCCTCGGCGCCGTTGATGGCGCGGTGGTCGAAGCTTAAGGAAAGGGGCAGCATCTTGCGCGGCGCGAATGTCTCGCCGTCCCAGACCGGCTTGGTGGCGAGCCGGCCAACGCCGAGGATCGCCACTTCCGGCGCGTTGATGATGGGCGTGAAGCCGGTGCCGCCGATGGCCCCGAGGCTGGAGATGCTGAATGAGCCGCCCTGCACCTCGTGCATGGCCAACCGCCGGCTGCGCGCCTTGGTGGCCAAGTCGGCGGTGGCCTCGGCCAATTCCCAGATGTCCTTCGCATCCGCGTTCTTGATGACCGGCACCAGGAGGCCCTGTTCGGTGTCCACGGCGATGCCGATGTGGGTGTATCGCTTGAGTATGAAATGGGTGCCGGCGGCGTCGAGGGAGGCGTTGAAGGTCGGAAACTCCGTAAGCGCCAGGCAGCAGGCCTTGATCAGGAACGGCAGCGGCGATAGGGCGACGCCGCGCTCCGCCGCCTCCGCCTTGAGCGCCGCACGGCGTGTTTCCAGTTCGGTCACGTCCACCTCGTCGTGCTGGGTGACGTGGGGCAGGTTCAGCCAGCTTCGATGCAGGTTCTGGGCACCGGCGGCGCGGATACGCGACAGCGGCACGGTCTCGGTTTCGCCGAAACGGCTGAAATCGATGGTCGGCAGCCGGGGCAGGGTGCCCTCGCCGCGGGTCAGCCGCTGCTTGACGTAGGCCTTCACGTCGTCCTTGACGATTCGTCCCCGGGCGCCGCTGGCCGTCACTTCGGACAGATCGACGCCCAGTTCCCGCGCTAGTCGGCGAGTGGCGGGACCGGCGTACACTGGGGCGCCCGGCGCTCGCCGCGCGGCCGGGCGCTGGGCAGGTTGCGCTGCCGGAGGCGGCACCGGCTCCGGCTGGGGCGATTTCGGTGGGGGTGCCTGGGGCTTGGTTCGCTCGGCGGCGGCCTTCGCCGGACTGGCAGCGGCTTCGCCGGCCACCGCCTCGATGCGGGCGATGGACTGTCCTTCCACCACCGCATCGTCGATGGCCACCAGCAGCGCTTCGACCACGCCGCTCACGCCGGCGGGCACCTCCATGGAGGCCTTGTCGGACTCGATGACAATCAGCGCATCGTCCGCTTCCACCCGGTCGCCGGGGGCCACGCACAGTTCGATGACCACCACGTCCTCGGCATCGCCGATGTCCGGTATGCGGATTTCCTGAACGGCGTCGGACATGGAATCAAGCGAGCCTGGGATTGGGTTTGTCGGGGTCGATGCCGAAGGCGTCCCGGGCACGGCGCACGTCGTCGACCGGAATGTGCTGGGTGCGGGCGAGGGCGGACAGCGCCGACAAGGCAATGAAGCGCCGATCCACTTCAAAGAAGTCCCGCAGTTCGGCCCGGGTGTCGCTGCGGCCGAAGCCGTCGGTGCCGAGCACCGTGTAGGGAGCGCTCAGGGCGCCGCGGATCTGCTCCGGCAGGGATTTCTGGTAGTCACTGGCGGCGATGATGGGGGCATCGCCGGAGAGCAGGTCCGCCACATGGCTGCTCTTTGGCGGCGCTTCCGGATGCAGCAGATTCCAGCGCTCGACGTCGCGCATCTGCCGGGCCAGCTCGTTGTAGCTGGTGACGCTGAACACTTCCGCGGCGACGCCTTGCTCCGCAAGCAGTTCCGCCGCTGCCTCCACTTCCCGCAGGATGGTGCCACTGCCTAGCAGGCGGACCTTTGGTCCGTGGACTTTCGGCCCTTCCCCGTCCGCTGAGCGCAAGCGGTAGGCGCCCTTGATGATGTGGTCGGCCACGCCTTCCGGCATGGGTGGCTGTGGATAGTTCTCGTTCATCAGGGTGACGTAGTAGAACACCCGCTCGCGGTCGGCGAACATGCGCTTGAGGCCGTCCTGAACGATGACGGCCAATTCAAAGGCGTAGCAGGGGTCGTAGGAGACGCAATTGGGAACGGTCGAGGCCAGCACGTGGCTGTGGCCGTCCTGGTGCTGCAAGCCCTCGCCGTTCAGGGTGGTGCGTCCGGCGGTGGCGCCGAGCAGGAAGCCCCGCGCCTGCATGTCGCCCGCCGCCCAAGCGAGGTCGCCGATCCGTTGGAAGCCGAACATCGAATAGAAGATGTAGAAGGGGATCAACGTGAAGCGGTGGGTGCTGTAGGAGGTGGCGGCGGCCAGCCAGGCGGAGAACGCCCCCGCTTCGTTGATGCCCTCCTCCAGCACTTGGCCGTCCTTGGACTCCTTGTAGGCCGCGAGTTCCCCGGCGTCCTCGGGCTCGTAGAGCTGCCCCGATGAGGAGTAGATGCCAAGTTGGCGGAACATGCCCTCCATGCCGAAGGTGCGCGCCTCATCGGGGACGATGGGCACGATGCGGGGGCCAACGTCCTTGTCGCGCACCAGCGTACCGAGCAGCCGCACGAATTGCATGGTGGTCGAGTTGGCGCGCCCGCCGGTGCCCTTCAACTGTGCGGAGAACGCATCAAGGCCCGGCACCGCCAGGGTTTCCTCCGCCTCGCTGCGCTTGGGCATGAAGCCGCCGAGGCTCGTCCGGCGCTTCTTCAGATAGACGGTTTCCGGCGCGTCGTCCCTGGGCCGGTAGTAGGGCACGCTCTCCAGTTCGGCATCGGTGAGCGGAATGTTGAAGCGGTCGCGGAAGTGCTTAAGGCCCTCAAGGTCCAGTTTCTTCACCTGATGGGTGGTGTTCTCCGACTCGCCCGCATCGCCCATGCCGTAGCCCTTGATGGTCTTGGCCAGGATCACCGTCGGCTCGCCTTGGTGGTGGACCGCGGCGTGATAGGCGGCATAGACCTTGTAGGGATCGTGGCCACCCCGATTCAATCGGTAGATGTCGTCGTCGGACAGGTTATCCACCATTTTCAGCAGCGCCTCGTGGCGCCCGAAGAAGCGCTCCCGAACGTAGGCGCCGCCCTTGGCCTTGAAGTTCTGGTACTCGCCGTCCACCGTCTCGTCCATGACCTGTTGCATCAAGCCCAGGTCGTCCTTGGCGAACAGTGGATCCCACAACCGTCCCCAGACCACCTTGATGACGTTCCAGCCCGCACCCCGGAAGTAGCCCTCCAACTCCTGGATGATCTTGCCGTTGCCGCGCACCGGGCCATCGAGCCGCTGCAGGTTGCAGTTGACCACGAAGATCAGGTTGTCGAGCTGCTCCCGGCCGGCCAGGGACAAGGCGCCGAGGGACTCCGGCTCATCGCACTCGCCGTCGCCGACGAAGGCCCAGACCTTGCGGTTGCCCATGGGCACCAGCCCCCGGCTGTCCAGGTACTTCATGATGTGGGCTTGGTAGATGGCCTGCAGCGGCCCGAGCCCCATGCTGACCGTGGGAAACTGCCAGTAGTCCGGCATCAGCCAAGGGTGGGGATAGGAAGAAAGCCCTTGGCCCCCCACCTCCCGGCGGAACTCGTCAAGCTGCGCTTCGCTCAGGCGCCCCTCCAAGAACGAACGCGCGTAGATGCCCGGCGAGGCGTGGCCTTGGAAGTAAACCAGGTCGCCGGCTGGCTGGCCGTCCCGATCGTCGTCGCCGCCGCGGAAAAAGTAGTTGAAGCCCACGTCGTAGAGGGTGGCGGAAGATCCGAAGCTGGAAATGTGGCCCCCGAGATCGCCTTCCTGGCGGTTGGCGCGCACCACCATCGCCAAGGCGTTCCAGCGGATCAGGGAGCGTATGCGCCGCTCCATGAACAAATCCCCGGGCATGAAGGCCTCCTGGCTGGAGGGAATGGTGTTCCGGTACGGGGTGGTGATGGTGTAGGGCAGCCGGGCGCCGGTCTTGGTCATGCGGGCGGACAACCGCTCCAGCAGGAAGTTGGCCCGCTCAACGCCGTCGTTGTTCAGCACGAACTCCAGGGAGTCCAGCCACTCCCGGGTTTCCTCCTGATCGCGATCGGTAGCATCCAATGGGGGTGCGCGCCTCGTGCCAATCAACAAAACCCAGCCACCAACGCCGCTTCATGCGGCCAGCGATTGGGCTGCCGGGATTCTATCCTATGCTGGGGTCGGTTTCGTTTGTCGGCAAGATCAGGACCTCATCCCACGGCCAACAGGTCGAGCAACAGCCGCCGCCAGTCGAAGTGGGGGCCGGGATCGGTTTTGCGTTCCGGCGCCACTTCCAGATGGCCGACGATGGCTTCGGGGGAAAGCGCCGGGTAGCAGTCCAGCAGGTCCTTGATGATGGGGATCAACCGCCGATACTGCGCCTCCGCGTAAGGCTCGGCATCCGTCCCTTCGAGCTCGATGCCGATGGCGTAGTCGTTGCAGCCGGGCCGACCCTGCCAAACGGAGCGCCCGGCGTGCCACGCCCGTTTGTCGAAGGGGACGAATTGGCTGCAAAGCCCCAGGCGGTCGACCAACAAGTGGCTGGACACGCGCAGCCCTTCGAGATCCGCCATCGGCCCCGCCGGGTCCACTTGCAGTCGATTGGTGAACAGCCGCTCAACCAGCCCGCCGCCAAACTCGCCGGGCGGCAGGGAAATGCCGTGCAGGATGATCAGGCTGATGTCGTCCGGGTCCGGGCGGTCGTCGCAGTTCGGCGATGCAACGTGCCGCACGCCGCTCAGCCAGTGGTCGGATGCGATGCTCACGGTAGAATCATCCCGGCATCGGCGGCGATCATCAAGGGATTATGGACATTTCAAAGGCGCTTCGCGCCCATATTGAGACCAGCGTGGCTGACGCACTGGCCGAGGACATCGGTGACGGCGACGTCAGCGCGGCGCTGATTTCGCCGGTCGCCGAGGCCCGCGGCATGGTCGTTGCCCGGCAGGACGGCGTGTTCTGCGGACAGCCCTGGGTCGAGGAGGTGGCCCGCCAGATGGGCGGTGTCTTCAAGGTGGATTGGCACGTGCGCGATGGTGCGGACCTTCACGCCGGTCAGACGCTGTTTGAACTGCACGGACAGGCCCGAGCCATCCTCACGGCGGAGCGGACGGTCCTCAACTTCGTTCAATTGCTGTCCGGCACGGCGACCCGCACCAGGCGATTCGTTCGGCTGCTGGAGGGCACGGGGTGCCAATTGCTTGACACCCGCAAGACCCTGCCCGGTCTGCGCTTGGCGCAGAAGTACGCGGTGCGCTGCGGTGGCGGCGCCAACCACCGCCTAGGCCTGTACGACGCCTATCTCATCAAGGAGAACCACATCGCCGCCGCGGGCTCCATCGGTGCTGCTGTTGCCCAAGCCCGCAAGGGCGAACCCGGCTTGATGGTGGAAGTGGAAGTGGAGTGCCTATCCGAACTGGCCGAGGCGATCGAGGCGGCAGCGGACACAATCATGCTGGACAACTTCTCCGTCGCCGAAACCAAGCAGGCGGTGGCCCTGACCCAAGGCCGCGCCCGCCTTGAAGCCTCCGGCAGCATCGACGAGTCGCACATCCGCGCCATCGCCGAAACCGGCGTGGACTGCATCTCGGTGGGCGCCCTCACCAAGGACGTGACCCCCTTGGATCTCTCCATGCGCCTCGCCCTGTGAGTTCACTAGACCCGTTTCATCCGACGATCAAGACGTGGTTCGGCGAGCGCTTCGACTCGCCGACGCCGGTGCAGGCCAAGGCTTGGCCGCGAATCGCCGCCGGTGGGCACGTACTCGCCACCGCGCCCACGGGCAGCGGCAAGACGCTGACCGCCTTTCTCTGGTCCCTGAATCAATTCGCGGCGGGCGTCTGGCGTCCGGGCGCGACCCGGGTGCTCTACGTGTCGCCCTTGAAGGCGCTCAACAACGACATTCAACGCAATCTTCTTATCCCTCTTGAGGAGTTGCAGGAAAACGCCGGCTTTCCTGGGATCAGCGTGCGGACGCGCTCCGGCGACACGCCCGGCGGCGAGCGCCAGCAGATGCTGCGCCATCCTCCGGACATCCTCATCACCACGCCGGAAAGCCTGATGCTGCTGCTCACCACGGTCAGGGGCCGCCAAGCGCTGGCCACCGTGGAGACCCTCATCCTCGACGAGATTCACGCCGTTGCGGACAATCGGCGGGGCGCCCAACTCATGGTATCGGTGGAGCGGCTGGTTCGCTTGGCGGGCGAGTTCCAGCGCATCGCCCTGTCGGCAACGGTGCGTCCGCTCGACGCGGTCGCTGCCTATGTCGGCGGCTGCCTGCCCACCGGGGTGGAGCGCGAGATCGCCGTCATCGATGCGGCGGCCAGCCGCAAGGAGATTGCCCTGCGGGTGCGCTATCCCGAAACGGTTCGCGACGCTGCGGCCCATGACACCAAGATCTGGGAGCCGCTGGCGGAGAACTTCCGCGATCTCATCGACGGCAACCGTTCCACGC
>CAZRBP010000030.1:27151-30513 GCA_964598305.1 uncultured Pseudomonadales bacterium
TGGGAGCCGCTGGCGGAGAACTTCCGCGATCTCATCGACGGCAACCGTTCCACGCTGTTCTTCACCAACAGCCGCAGGCTCGCCGAGCAGATCACCCTCAAGGTCAACGAAGACCAGCCGGCACCGCTCGCCTACGCCCACCACGGCTCCCTGGCCCGTGACATCCGTGCCGAAGTCGAACGACGCTTGAAGGCCGGGGAGCTCAAGGCCATCGTCGCCACCAGCTCATTGGAAATGGGCATCGACATCGGCCATCTTGACGAGGTGGTGCTGGTGCAGACGCCGCCGTCCATTGCCGCCGCCCTGCAGCGCATTGGCCGGGCGGGCCACGGCGTCGGCGAAGTCAGCCAAGGGGCCCTGTACGGCACCCATTCCCATGACCTGCTCGAAGCGGCAGCGCTGGCGGGCGCGGTCGCCGAGCGTGACATCGAGCCCCTTAAGCCCTTGGAGAATCCGCTGGACGCGCTCTGTCAATCCATCGTCTCCATGTGCGCCCACGAGGCTTGGCCGGTCGATGAGCTCTTCGCCGCCATTCGAACCGCCGCGCCCTACCGGCGGCTGCCCCGGGAGCAGTTTGATTTGGTCTTGGAATTGCTGGCCGGACGCTACGCCGGCTCCCGGGTGCGGGAACTCAAGCCCCGGGTAGCCCTTGACCGGATCAAGGGCACCGTGCAGGCGCACAAGAGCGCGGTGTTCGCGCTCTACAACGCGGGCGGCTCGATTCCGGACCGGGGCTACTATCAGTTGCGCCATGCGGACAGCGGTGCCGCCATCGGCGAACTCGACGAGGAGTTCGTCTGGGAGGCCACCACCGGCCAGACATTCACCCTTGGCGCCCAGAACTGGCAGATCCTGCGCATCACGCACAACGACGTCATCGTGCGCCCGGCCCGGCCGGGCGCCACTGCGCTACCGTTTTGGCGCAACGAGACCATCAATCGCAGCTTCCACTTCGCCGACCGGATCGGCGGTTTTCTGGAATCGGCGGATGCGCACCTCGCCAGCGGTCGGCGGGAGCCGTTCAAGGCCGTGCTCATCGAGCAGGCGGGCTTTGAGGAATCGGCGGCGGAGACCTTGTGCGCCTACCTCGAACGCCAGCGCCAGCACACGGAGGCGACCTTGCCGCACCGCCGCCATCTGCTGCTGGAATGGGTCCAGTCCGGCCCGGACGGCTACGCCGGTCCGGACGCGCCTCGGCAGTTGGTCATCCACAGCTTCTGGGGCGGACGCCTCAACCGTCCTTGGGCGTTGGCTCTTGAGGCTGCTTGGCGTGAGCGCTTCGACGCTGCTCCGGAGATTCACGCCGACAACAACGCCATCGTGCTGCTGATCAAGGACCTGCCGGCTGCGGAGGAGATCCTGGGCTGGGTCACCCCGGAAAACCTCGACGGCCTGCTGCGCAACTCGCTGGAGCGATCCGGTTTCTTCGGCGCGCGCTTTCGCGAGTGCGCGGGCCGGTCGCTGCTGTTGACCAAGCGCCGCTTCAACCAGCGCCTGCCGCTTTGGATGAGCCGTCTGCAGGCCAAGAAGCTGATGACCGCCACCGCCAAGTACCCGGACTTCCCGGTGCTGCTGGAGACGTGGCGCACATGCCTCACCGACGAATTCGACCTGCCAGCCCTGCGCGA
Organism: uncultured Pseudomonadales bacterium; assembly: GCA_964598305.1. Classification (GTDB taxonomy): domain Bacteria; phylum Pseudomonadota; class Gammaproteobacteria; order Pseudomonadales; family Azotimanducaceae; genus Azophilus. The sequence continues at coordinate 28,780 of CAZRBP010000030.1, forward strand.
GCGGCTCGGCGAGTTGGCCGATGGCAGCCTGCCGTGGAGCTTGGCCAGCACCGCCACGCCGAGCCCCTTTGCCAAGAACCTCACCTTCGATCAGATCAGCCGCTACATGTACGCCGACGACACGCCAGATCCGGCCGAAGCGAGCGCGCTGGCGGATGACCTGATTGCCCAGGCGGTGGGCGATGAGCGACTGCGTCCCCGGCTCAAGGCCGAGGTTGTCGAAGCGTTTGAAGCCAAGCGCCAGCGACGGGCGCCAGGCTATGAGCCGCGCAGCCTCGAGGACTGGCTGGAATGGGCCAAGGAGCGGGTGCTGACGCCAGCGTCGGAGTGGCCCGAGGAGGTGGCGCATCCGCAGTTGGTGCGCTTCGCACCCGTGCGCTTCGCTGCCGGTGAGCGCGCCTGGGTCGCCCATCTAGAAGCGGCACATGCGCTGGTCCAATGCGGCCTGTGCGCCGGACTAACGCACCAGGGCGAACTGCCGGCCATTGACGATGCGCGATCCCTCGATGACTTTGTCGGCGAGGCGCTCTCCTTCTACGGTCCGCGCTCGTTGGCGGAGTTCGAGGCACTGTTGCCGCCGGGCATCCCTGACCTCGAACGGCTGCTCACGGACAGCGGCACCTTCGTGGTCGGCACCTTGGTTGAGGGCCGCGACGACCTTCAGTTCTGCGATGCCGACAACCTCGAAGCGCTGCTGCGCTTCCAACGCGCCCGAAGCCGGGCGGAGGTGGCCGCCAAGCCGACGGCGGAACTGCCGGGATTTCTCGCGGCTTGGCAGGGCTTCGGCCAGACTTGGTCGCCGGCTGCCGGTTTGCGGGCCGTTGAGCGCTTGAGCGGCTACGCCGCCCCAGTGGCCGCTTGGCTCAAGGACTTCCTGGCCGCCCGCTTCAGGGACTTCGCCGACCATCACCTTGATGAACTCATCGCCCAGGAGCAGATCATCTGGTTGGGCTGCGGCAATCAACAAATCACCCTGTGCTACCCGGAGGAGGCGCCGCTGCACGCGCCATGGGAAGACGCTGCGGACATCGGCCCGCTGTTTGCGGACCCCCAGGCCCGCTACGGCTATCACCAACTCAGTGACCGGGCGGAGCAAGGGAATGGCGCGGCGGCCTTCAACGACCGCTGGTGGCAAGCGGTCTGGGCGGGGGCGCTGCTGGCCGACAGCTTGACGCCGCTGCGCTTGGGCGAGCAGCGAAAATACCGCCTAGCCGAAGCCTCCGCCCCGGTCCGCCGCCGGGCCCGCATGGTGGCCCAGGGCTGGCCCGGCAATTGGCGATTGAACTTGGCGCCGTCACCGTCGGACGATCCTCTCGAACGAATGGAGGAGGACAAGGAGCGGGTCCGGCTGCTGCTGGACCGCTACGGCTTCCTGTGCCGCGAGATCGCCAACCGGGAGACCCGCTGGGCGTCCCTGTTCAAGGCGCTGCGCATCATGGAACTGGCTGGCGAGGTCGTTGCAGGGTACTTCTTCGAAGGACTGTCCGGCCCCCAGTTCATGGCGCCGGCGGCCCTGCATCGGTTCCGCGCCCACCAAGCGCCGCAGAGCCTCTGGATGAATGCCACCGACCCGGCTTCCCCGTGCGGGCTGTCCTTGGATTGGGCGGCACTCCCGCCCCGGCGGGCCGGCAACACCCTAAGCTTTTTGGACGGCGAGCTAGCGCTGGTCATCGAAAGCCACGGCCAGCGGCTCAACTTCCTCATCGCCCCGGACCATCCGCACATCGATGCCGC
>CAZRBP010000031.1:0-30492 GCA_964598305.1 uncultured Pseudomonadales bacterium
GCCATTGGTAGCAGCGCGCCAGAAAGGCCCGGTGGTGGCCGTTGCGCAGCGACGCCCCATCGTGCCCGAGGCCGTGGTAGATCACCCGGCCCGTGCCCTGCTCACGCGCCCAACTGATGGGCTGCCACGGGCCGTGCGGCAAGCGGCCCTCCAGAATGACCCGGCTGTCGGCGGCGACGTCGAGACAGTGGTAGATCTCATCGCACAGATCGAAGCTGGCCATGCCCGCCGTGAGGGATTGAACGGACGGCCCTGCTTCGTCCGCTTGGCTTGGCACAGGTCGAATCTCAGCGGAACCCAACGGCGGATGAAAGGTGCGTTCCCAAGCCCAGGCGCCACCGAGCAAATGCCGGTATTCCGGCCAAGAGTCAAAGCAAATGCTGGCGGTGTGCAGGCCCAGCAAGCCACCACCCCGGTCAACGAAATTCATCAAGGCCCGGCCATGACCGTCTGGCAACTCATAGGACCAGCGATCCATGTAGGGCAGGTACTTTTCGTGATCGAGCATCCGCCAACGCAGCGCGTTCAAAGTAAACAACGCCGCCCCATCCAGCGCATCGATGGCCTCGTCCACGTCTTCCGTGATGAGGCTGACCACGCCCTGCTCGTCCAGGATGTCCGCCAATTCAGCGGCGGTCTCCGCAAAGGAATGACTGAAGCCGCCGATCAGCATGACGTTGCGAATCCGGTGCGGGCCTTCAACTTGCGCCAGCAAAACCTATGTCACAATGGGGTCACACGGCGCGGCAAGTTAAACAACGCCAACACCAATTGCAACTCGAAGCCTCAAGGTGCCTTGAGGGGGGAACCACAGCGCATGGCCAAACCACCGGCATTACGTGTTATCGAAAACGGCAGTGTCATAGACGGCCTGGGCACGCCGCCGCGTCCAGCGGACGTGGTCATTGAGGGCGAACGCATCGTCCAAGTCGGCGGCGCGGCACCCGAGGGTGAGTGCGAACGCATCGATGCCCAAGGCCTCACCGTCATGCCGGGCCTGATCGATGCCCACTGCCACATCAGCTTCGATGAGCCGAGTTCCAACGACGAGCTGTTTTTTCATCGACGGGAGGGCCTCGCCGCCATCATCGCCGCCACCAACGTCCGCAAGCTGCTGTGCGCTGGGGTCACCGGATTCCTGGACGCTGACAGCCTGTTTGAAGTCGGCGTGGACCTGCGCGACGCCATCGAGGCGGGCATCACCCCCGGGCCGCGCATGGCCACCGGCGGCAACGCCCTGCTCACCGCCGCCGGCGGCACCGCCGGTCGGCTGATACCGGATGCCGGCCTGATCGGCTACGGCAAGGTGGTGCGCACAGCGGATGAAATCACCGCCGAGGTACGCCGTCAGATCAAGCTCGGCGTGGATTGGATCAAGGTTCATGTCACGGGACTGACAGCCCGCCAGAAGCGGCAAGGCGAAGCCCAGGCCTGGGGCCGGGCGGAGCTCGAATTGGTGGTGGACGTGGCCCACACCCTGGACATTCCGGTGGTGGGGCATTGCCGGGGCGCCGACAGCATCCGCGATGCGGCCCAAGCGGGCTTCGACCTCATCCTGCACGCCACCTACATGGATGAGGCGGCGCTCGAAGCCGTAGTGGAGGCCAGCGTGCCCATCGTCCCCACCTTCACCTTTCAGGCCAATCTCGCTGACTACGGCGACCACGTGGCAGCCGGGCCGGAAATCCGCGCCATCTTCCAAAAGGAGATTGAATCGAGCTGCGAAATGCTCAAGCGTGCCTATGACGCCGGCGTGCCCCTGCTGTGCGGCACCGAGAGCGGCTTCTCACTCACCCCTTACGGCGACTGGCACTATCGGGAGCTCGAAGTCTTCGTGCGCGACCTCGGCCTCTCCCCGCTTCAAGCGGTCCGCGCCGCCACCAGCGAAGCCGCCCGGGCCATCGGCCTCGACGGCCAGACCGGCGCCGTGGCGGAGGGGCGCTTGGCCGACTTGATCCTCATCGACGGCAATCCGGCGGATGACGTGCGCGTACTCGGCGACCTTGGACGCATCAAGCGAGTCATGATCGGCGGCCGCGACCAATGCCTCGACTGGCCAGCCCCGGACCGAACCGATCCGCCCGGATGGCGGGTGTCCACCTACGGCAGCCGCATACTCCGGCGCAGCCTGATCGACAGCGGCTCTTCGACGTGAAGTCGATGCTGATCACCGGCGCCGCCAACGGCCTCGGACGCTGCATCGCCCGCCATGCCGACCAAGCCGGCTATCGGGTCGGCGTGCTGGACATCGATGCCGAAGCCGCCGCGCAAGTCGCGGGGGAACTGCAGGCCGCAGTGGCCCTCAAAGCGGACGTCCGCGACCCCAGCGCAGTGAGCGCCGCGCTCGACGCCTTCGGCGAGGCGCCGAGCGCACTCATCAACAACGCCGGCATTCTGCGCACTGGCCCGCTGATCGACCATCCGGTGAACGACTTCCGCCTCGTCATCGACATCAACCTGACCAGCGTGTTCATCGTCGGCCAATTGGCGGCGCAACGGATGCGTGAAGCCGGCGGCGGCGCCACCGTCAACGTGGCGTCGATCAACGGCATGCACCCCAGCCTCAACAGCGGCGCCTACGCAGCGGCCAAAGCCGGCGTGATCGGCCTAACCCAGAACATGGCCGTGGAATGGGGCGCCTTCGGCATCCGCGTGAACGCCATCGCGCCCGGCTTCATAGACGCTGGAATGGCCGCTCCGTTCTATCGAGACCCCACCGTGCGCCAGCGCCGAGGCAGCGCGGTGCCGCTCAAGCGCTTGGGCACCGACGACGAAGTCGCCCAATGCGCCCTGTTCCTTGCCTCCGACGCCGCCTCCTACATCAGCGGCCAGAACATCGCCATAGACGGCGGCGTCATTCAAAGCGTCCTGGCGCAATTGCCAAGGGACTGACACCGCACGATCTCGTTGCAGAAGTTCGCCCGATCGAATGCCGTGTCTGTGACGAGCTTGAGGCAGTGGCTCATGGTGGGGAGGTTGTCGCCGGTCCAAATGATCTGGTTGGCGAAGATCGGGGGGCACTTCCCTAGCCTTTGAACCGCTGGATGATGCGCCGAACCGCGGCAATGACGAGCAGGCCCGCCCCGAGCAGCTGGTACACCGGCCCGATGTATCCCTTGGTCTGCGTGAAGAACGACGCCCAAGCCACCTGTGTCGCGCCTATGTCGGGGTAGCGGATCAGCATGGCGGTGACCTGAACGTTCTCCATCAAGTCCAGCACGCCAGCGGCGACCGGGAGATACGCCAGCCACCAGGTGCCCTCGGTGAGCCTGAAGCGATGGATCAGTCCCGCGAAGAACGTGACATAGGCCAACGGAAAGAGCGTGTCGAGGATTGTGCTTCCCCATGCGTAGACCGATCTGCCGTCCGGCCCGTAGCCTTCCATCGCGGCGAGTGCCTCGGCGTGCGAGTAGCCCGGCATCATGTCGAGCATTTCGCCGTTGATCGGCAGGTTGGGGAACACCAAGAACAGGAAGGCCAACGTCGCGGTGAACGTTGCAAGCAGCGTACGGGTGCGCCCGGCGAAGTTGAAGTACCGTCTCATGCTGTTCGCCCCTTGTTGTCGGCTGACACACTACCCTACCATGCGTCTCCTTGCACTTTCACCCCGCGCAGCGTCTGCGGTAAGTTGCGTTTATGGCGTTCCCCCATCAGTCGCGCCCCTCGGGCGCCGTCGAGAGGTTGGTGAGGTGTCCGGCGGGGCTTTCCAGCAGGCTCATGGCGCGGATGGGCCGGTCGGAGCGGACCAGTAGCCGCCATTTGCCGGCGCCGTCGCCGAGCGCGCCCGAAAGGCCCGGCGCGCCCGCCTCCAGCTGCGCCGCCGTCACCGTGCGGACCCCCTCGGCTGGCACCGTCAGGCGCACCTCGCCCGAGGCCGCGCCCCGGTCGTCGGTCCCGGTCACCGAGACCCGGGCCGTGGCGCCCCCGTCGTTGAGCAGCCGCAGCGAGCTCACTTGGTTGACGTTGCTTGCGGGGTTGAAGAAGGCCGCGTGGTAGGCGTGGGCGAAGCCCTCCCCCCCGCCATCCGCGGCTTCGGGCAGCAGGTCGTGCATGCCGGCCAGGAAGCCATCCTGGGTGCGCAGGTAGGCCCGCGGCCGGAACTCGAAGCCACCCCGCAGGGTCAGCCGCCAGTCGCCCTCGCCGGACCCGACGCCCGCCGGCAGGCCCTTGGCCTCGTTGCCGAGTTCCAGGTCGTTGGAGTTGAAGGCTGCCGTCGCCCCGGGGCCGACGCTCAGGGTGATGGGATCGTGGCTGAGGCCGGAGTCGTCCCGCGCCTGCACCGTCAGTTCCCCCGGCTCGTCCGTCGGGTTCACCACCCGCACAAAGCCTTGGCGTCCCGATGGGTCGGAGGCCGACGGGAACAGCGGCACCTGCCACGCCCACTCGTCGTCCCCGTCCGGCTCGGCCTGCGGGGCCGTGGACAGGTTGGCGAGCAGGCCGCCGGGCGTCTCCATCAGGCTCTGGACCAGCAGCGGGCGATCCGAGGACACCACCAGCCGCCACTTGCCCGAGCCGTCCCCCAAGGCGCCGGACAGCCCTTCGCCCGACTCCAGTTGGGCGGCCGTCAGCGTCCGCGATGCCCCGCCTTGGATCGTCAGGCGCGCCGCTTCCGCGCCGGGCGCCCCCGCATCGTCAACGCCGCCGACGCTGACCTCGGCGGGCGCCGCGCCGACGTTGACCAGCCGCAGCAGGCTCACTTGGTTGAAATTGCTGCCGGGGTTCAGGATCGGCACTTGGTACAGCGCCCCGACCGGTGCCCCAGCCGTCTCGGGCAGGTCGGGAAGGGACTCCGGCGCCCAGTCGTGCAGGCTGGTCACGAACCCATCCGCCGGGCCGCCCGTGCCCAGCAGGCGCATGTAGCCGCCCGCCGACACGCCCGCTGAGTCCGCGCGCAGGTCCAGCCGCCAGTCCCCCAGCCCCGGCGGGCCGATGCCCTCTGCGACGCCCTTGGCCGCGTTGCCGTCCTCCAGGTCGCGGGCGCTCAGGCCCAGCGCCGCCCCAGGATCCACCGTCACCCCGAGGGTGCCCGCCCCGTGGCCGGCATCGTCCACCGCTGAAACCTCCACCGGCGCCGCCTCCGCGCCCCCATTGAAGACGCGGATGAACCCCTCGCGCCCCGATCCGCCGCCCGGCGACGGCAGCAGCGGAATCCGCAGCGAAGGCCCCTGCGCGTCCACCACCGTCCCCTTCGCCGCGGGGCGTTCGAACACGAGCCGCCGGCGGGCCGTGCGGTGCTCCGGAGACAGCGTCAGCCACACCGTCTCGTCGCCCTCCAGCGCCTCGTCCGCAAGCGTTGGAACCTCGAAGACCGCGCCGGATTGGCCGAAGCGCACCTGCACGAACGGGCTGTCCGGGTCCAGGTAGTCCGACCCCGCCTCGGCCGTGCCCGCGTGGATGCGGGCACGGAAGTTCAGCGCCTCCCCCGAGCCCTCGCCCAGCCTGACGCGGAAGCGCAGCGGTTCGCCTTCCACGGCCCGCACGTCCGCAACCAACACCTGGACCTCGGCCGACGACGAGCTGCCGCCGCCACCGCCACCACCCCCGCCACCTCCGCCAGGTGGAGGCGGTGGAGGTGGGGGTGGGGGCGGCGGCGGTGGAGGTGGTGGCGGTGGAGGTGGTGGCGGCGGGTTGATGGTGCCGCCGCCGTCGTCGTTGTCGTTGACCGCCACCGAGGCGGACGCGTTGGTGCCGTGGGGCGTGTAGCCCGTGCCGGACTGGACCGCCGCCGTGATCGAGCCGTTGGGCTCGTCCGTGCTGTCGTTGTCGGTGCCGACGGTCAGCGTCGCCGTGCTGCCCGTCATGGTGACCGTGCGCGAGCCCGCTTGGCCGCTGGCTGCAAAGTCGCCGCTGTCGGTGACCGTGACGTTCACCGTGATGCTCGCCGCCGGCGCTGGATTCGCCGTCAGTGTGAAGGTGGCGTTGCCTCCCTCCGTCACCGCGCCGCCGCCCGAAATGCTCACCACCGGCGTTGGGGGAGGCGGGGGGTCGTCTTGTCGAACGAAGGTGAGCTTGGCAATGCGTGCGTTCGTGAATGGGCTCACTCCTCTGATGCTGGCGATGGTTTCCTTCGGCGAGGTATTTGGGTTGCTGAGCGAGAAGCCGTTGCCGTCCTCGGTGCCTGCGTCGTAGGGGAACAGGTCCACCTCGAGCCGCGACAGCCATTGTCCCTGTGAATCGAGCAGGGACCGCCCTGATACGCCGACGAACCAGTCCGGGGTCGGCGCGATCATGGTGATCAGCGTGACCAGAGGGTGGGTCTTGTTGGCATTGAAGTTGACGCTCGCGTTCGGTGTGCCGCCTCCGCCGATGCCCAATTCGATGACGGTGTCGGCGTCGGTGCCGGCATCGTTGATCTCGGATTTGAAGGTGCCCGTTCCACCGGTCTCCGCCACGATCTCGATCCCTGCGGTGGCCGTGCCGCCGGCTTCCCAGAAGGTCACGCTGTTGTTGTGCGTGGCGCCGACCACCGTTGTGAAATGTGCGCCCCCCGGCACGCCGCCCGGCGTTACGGTGGTGGTCCAGGTGCCCTCAAAGGTGACTTTGTAGGTGGCGGACGGATCGGTGGTTTGGGCGTGGGCGGGCAAAGACGCCCAAGCCATGAGCCACGCAAGCCACAATGCGGTGGCCAAGCCATGCCAGCGTAAAGGCGGCAGCGATCGTCCGGATACCCTGCGCATCAGCACCCCATCCCTTGAACCCTGATTGGGTTAGCTTAGGGCAAACAAGCGCCTAGCAAAAGTTCCATGCGCCACCCGGCCTCGAACCCCGCCATCTTGGCAATCGGAAGGCGGTTCCTGGGCGGTGGTCACCGGTAGAACTGAACATAGAACCGCACTTTCCCCAGCGGTTGGACCTCGTGCTCGATTTCCGGCTCCACAACACCGGGATTGTCTGAATCCAAGCACAACTCCTCCACCGGCGATTGGAGGATCCGATACAGAAGACGTCCCTCCAACACGACGATCCGGCCCCAAGTTCCGGATTTTGTGCTATGTGATGACTTGAGCCCGGATGGCACCGTCTCTTCGGTGAACTCCGGGGTTCTCCGGTAGGGCTGCGCATCGGGAGGCAGGGCTTTCAACGGGCCAACCCTGGCTCACGGGGCCTGCGACGCACGCCTGACCGCCTCCGGTTCCTCGCGGACCACCCGTGGCGGCGTCGCCTGCTCCATCGCTCCCCTCAACATCCCTGTCCGGTACCCTCATGATATCGCATGCTGCCACTTGTTCAGACCTTCCCTAGCAGGCTCCTTACCGCTGCTGGCCTGAAGGCCGGTTCAGCGCACCGTCTCTACCGGAATTTGCGCCGATCATTCCTGCTAAGATGGCAGCCGGACGCCAGAGCATCAGGCGCGGACCCGGTATCCCGACATGGGCGTCCAAGCTGCGCCGATGATTCCGGAAATGCGCATGCACACATTCACCGAAGAGATTCTTCTGCTGCTGGGCGACGAAGACGGCGCATTCCTCCCGATCCGCCAGCACGCCTTCGAATGCGCTCTGGCCGGCGCGGTGCTGATGGATCTGGCGTTCGCCAATCGTATCGATACCGATCTGGCGGCACTGCGCGTCACCGATCCCGCGCCGACCGGCAACCCCATGCTCGACCGCGTTCTGGCGAAGATCGGCGAGCGTTCGGGCACGACCGACGCGCCCACCTGGATCAGGCTGCTGTCCACCGAGGACGCGGCCACCATTCGCGAGGAGGCGCTGGCGAGTCTCGTGGAGCGAGGCAGTCTAGCGAGGCGCGAGGAGCGTTTCCTGTGGGCGTTCAGCTCCGTCCGCTACCCCACGGTCGATGACCGCGCGGTGCGCGGGATCAAGGCACGCATCGAACGCGCGCTCCTGGAGGACATCCCCGATCCCCGCGACATCGCGCTGATCTCGCTGGCGGACGCCTGCCAGATCCTGCCGAGTCTGATTCACGACCGTGCGGTCGAGGAAGACCTTGCGCCCCGGATCGAGCGGCTGCGCCGGATGGACCTGATCGGTCGCGAAGTGGCCAGCACCATATCGGACATCCAGCAGACCATCGTTCGCGCAACGCGAGCCCAGGGGCGGCGCTTCCAGACGCGGCTGCTGACCTTCTCCGCGACTGGCGTCGCGGCCATCGCTGCGACGGTGTTTGCGCCCCGCGTTCCGGTCCCCGACCGCTTCCCTGCCGCGGTTCTCGACGACCTCTGGTTCGGCGGGTTCTGGCAGCACTGGACCGGCTATCTCCTGCTCGCTCTCAGCCTTGCTGGACTCGTCGCCGCTGTCATCGTCAGGAAGCGGCTGGCGACCCGCATGGTGGGGTCGCACCGCTGGCGCCTTGCGCACGTCGTTGTCGGCGTCAGTTGCGTGCTCACCCTGTTCGCGCACACGGGCTTTCGCTTTGGATCCAACATCAACGCGGCGCTCATGGGCACGTACCTCACCGCACTGGTCGCCGGCGCGCTCGCCGGCGTCGTGATCGGCGGAACGCCGCGGCTCCAGCGGATCGGAGCCGCCAATGCCGGAAGGCTGCGCCGCAGCTTGCTCCGGATCCATGCGCTGGCCATCTGCCCGTTGCCCGCACTGCTCGCCGTGCACGTTCTCTTGGCCTACCTCTACTGAGCGGTCTTGTCGTGTCGGCGAAGACCGTCCTGTGGCTAGCGGGCGCCACGCTTCTCGGCACGGCGTATATCGCCGCGACCGTGTTCGTCGGAGGCGACCGCCGCATGCTGCTCGTCGGCAAGACCACCGATGCGCACCACCAGTTCGAAGGCGCCTGCGAGACGTGTCACGCCGCACCACCGTTCGCCGTCGCCGAAGCCGGCGAGCAGTCGCTGAACCGGGCCTGCCGGACGTGCCACGAGGACGAACTGGAAGACGCCGACGACAGCCATTCCCGCTCGATGTTCCGCAACCCGCGAATGGCAGCCTACCGGGACAAGCTTGACGCGCGTCTGTGCACGAGCTGTCACCGGGAACACCGCCCGGAGATCACGCGGCCGGGTGCGGTTACCGTTGCGGCCGACTTCTGCGTTGCCTGCCACTCGGAAGGCGACCAGGACGTCCGGCTGGCCCGGCCGAGCCACGCGGGTCTGACGTTCGACACCTGCGCATCGGCCGGTTGCCACAACTACCATGACAACCGCGCCCTGTACGAGGACTTCCTCGCCCGGCATGCCGCCACGCACGCCCTTGCCCCGAAACCGGTGCACGCGCTCGCCGCTCGCTTCCGTACGCGGCGGCATCCGGATGGCGAGGCTCTGGCGCGGGATGACGCATTGGCTCCTGCAGCCGCCCTCGCGAACGGCGCCGCCCTTGTTCGCTGGACTGGCTCCGGCCACGCCGCAGCAGGCGTCAACTGCGACGCGTGCCACGCAGCGGACCTTCCCGCCGACGCCGTTCAGGCCGACCTCGCATCCCACTGGACCGCGACGCCAGCCACCGCGCCCTGCATGTCCTGCCACAGGCCGCAGGCGACTTCGTTCGCCCAGGGACGCCACGGCATGCGCCGACATCCCCGCATCGCCGAACCACGCATCCCCCGGGATAGCCTGGAAAGCCTCGGGCTCGCTGGCGCAGTGCCCGAGGCGATGGTCGACTGGCTGTCCGACCCTCCGGTGCCGGCGCGCATGACCGTTGGGGAAGCGCGTCTCCCCATGCGGCCCGACACGCCCGCGCACCGGACGCTCGATTGCGGCACTTGCCACCAGCCGCACGAAGCGAACACCGAGCAGGCGGCGGTCGCAGCCTGTGCATCCTGCCACGACGACGGCCACACCCGCGCCTACTTCGAAAGCCCCCACCATCGCCTGTGGCGGGCGGAGTTGGCTGGCCAGGCGCCGCCGGGCACGGGCGTGAGCTGCGCAACCTGCCACATGCCGATGACCGAGGTGCGGGGGAGGACCGTGACCAACCACAACCAGAACGCCAACCTTCGCCCGAACGAGAAGATGGTCCGCCCCGTGTGCCTTGACTGCCACGGACTGGGCTTTTCGCTCAATGCGCTCGCGGATGCGAAACTGGTGGAACGGAACTTCACCGGAACGCCGTCGGTTCGGGTGGACAGTCTCGAGTGGGCGGCGAGGCGCTCCGGCGAAGCGGAGGACACTGGCATATGATGCGGCACGTCGGGCAAGGCCGACCCTGAATACTGGAGATGAAACTATGGTTGGCAAACGGCATTTGATCACCGCGGGCCTCGCGCTCGCCACCGGTACCCTCATGGCCGCAGATGGCATCACCTACCGGAAGGCAGCGGACATGCTCTACCGGGTCATGTCGGCGGATCGCGAGGTGTATACCCGCATGGTCGTGCAGCGGCTCACCGTCGACGAAGAGGTGCTCGCAGCGTCCGAACACTTCGAGGACGATTCGGCCCTGCCGCTGCCCGCCCAGATGTTCCGTTTCGGGGCCGAAACCGTCATGGACAACACGGACGACTTCTCTTACGCGCTGCTCTCGTTGCATCCGATCAACAAGAAGAACGGTCCCGGAACGGAGCTTGAGAAGAACGGCCTGTCGTACGTCGCAGGCAATCCGGGAGCGAACTTCTATGGCGAGGAGGAACTCGGTGGCGTGCGCTACTTCGCTGCCGTTTACCCGGACTACGCGGTCGTCGAAGCCTGCGTCCGATGCCACAACAGCCACAGGGACTCGCCGCGTACCAACCTGAAAGTCGGAGACGTGATGGGCGGCGTCGTCATACGCATACCGATGGACTGATCCGCCAAGCTACGGGAGCTTGAGAATTGCGGAGTCCAAGCACGCCAAGTTGCAAGGCGGGCGAGGTTGGCTAAACTTCCCCCTCCCCGCTGGCCTTAGGGCGAGCGGGGCTGGCCTCCTAGCATCCGCTTGACCGAACCGCGAGGATCGACGAAATGTCGCAAGAGAACGAAAACGAATCGGAAAAAGCCGCCATGGACTTGCGCGGCAAATCGGCGGTCGTTACCGGAGGCGGCAACGGGATCGGCCGGGCGCTGTGCCTCGCGTTCGCCGAGCAGGGGGCCAACGTGCTCGTTGCCGACATCGAAGCCGAGGCCGCGGATGCCGTTGCGGAAGAGGCGGCGGCATTGGGCGTTCGGAGCCTTGGCGTCACCGTTGACGTCACGGACGAATCCAGCGTCTCAGACCTTGCCGATGCGTCCTGGGACGCATTCGGAAGTGTCGATATCCTGGTCAACAACGCCGGTGTGATGCATGGGACGGCGCCACTGCACGAGTGCACCGCCACCGATTTCGACTGGGTCTTTGCCGTGAACGTGCGCGGCGCGCTGAACGGCATTCGAGCCTTTGTGCCGAGGTTCATAGCGGCTGGACGACCCTGCCGTGTCGTCAACACCGCATCGGAGCACGCCCTCGGCATTCCCCACATCGGCGCCGGCCTGTACACGGCATCCAAGCACGCCCTGCTCGGCTTGGCCGACGTTCTGCGTCGCGAGGTGCCGGATTTCGTCAAGGTGTGCGCACTGTGCCCCGGGATCGTCGATTCCACGCTCTGGCGCTCCTCGGAGCGGAGGGCCACTGCCTTCGGCGGGTCGGTGCCTGCGCCCGAGGCGGCCGGCGATTTCATGCGCCAAGTCGGCATGCCAGCCGCAGAGGTGGCGGCCCAAGCCGTGGAGGGCATCCGGGCAGGCCTGTTCCTCATCGTGACGCACCCCCATGCGGTGGACATCGCACAATCCCGGTGGGACGAGATCGAGCGGGCGTTCGCCAGCCAGGCGCCCCGCCAAGCGGATGACGGGAAGTACGATCTTGAGCCGATCATGCGCCGGATCGTGCTGCCCCAAACGGCCCAGTAGCGGAGAGCAAACCATGATTACCCTGTACCAATTCTCGACCTCGCCCTTCACGGAAAAGGTGCGGCGGGCGTTGAACTACAAAGGCCTGCCCTTTGAAGTCAACGAAGTCGTGCGCGCCCGAGTCGCCGAGGGCGACTACAAGCACGTCAGCCCGACCGGCAAGTTTCCCGCCATCCAAGACGGCGGCCGCGCCGTGTGGGACTCGACCGACATCATCTACCACTTGGAAGAGGCCCACGGCGGCCCGGCCCTGGTGCCGCCCGCGGCGCGCGACGCGGCCCTTGCCCACGCCATCGAGGAGTGGGCGGACGAAAGCCTCTACTTCTACGAGATGACGATGCGCTTGGTTTGGGAGCACAATCTCGATGCGGCGCTCGACGAGTTCGCCCAATCCCTACCCGGCATCCCCAAACCGAAGCTCAAGACCATGATCGTGCAGGCCACCAGCCAACTCACCGAAGCCCAAGGGGTTGGCCGAAAGCCGCGTTCACAGGTGGTGGCCGATGTGGAACGGCACTTCCGCGCCCTCGACGGCCTGCTGGACGGGCGATCCTGGCTGGTGGGCGACGCGCTGTCGTTCGCCGATCTTGCGGTGATGGGCCAGTTGAGCGCCCTGCGCTACGCCCAAGAGGCGGAAGCCGCGCTCGGCCGCACCCGCCACGTCGCCGGCTGGATTGATCGAGTTGACGCGGTGGCGCCCAAGTAGGCCCGTCAGCCGGCGGCCGGATCAAGACTCCGGCGTAAACGCCACCGGCATGCGGATGATGGCGTTGAACCAGATGCTCTTGAGCATCTCCATCTCGCCGTCCGGACGGATGTCCGGGATGCGGGCAATGATCTCCTTCAACAACGCGGTGAGCTGGTAGCGCGCCAGCCGGGCACCCAGGCAAAAGTGCGTTCCCGAGCCAAACGCCAAGTGGCGGCTGGCGTTGCGGCGCGTGATGTCGAACCGGTGCGGATCCTCAAACACCGAGGGGTCCCGGTTGGCCGCCGGGTAGGACAGATAGATCTTGTCCCCCTTGGCCACCTTCTGCCCGCCGATTTCCGTATCTTCCATCACCGTGCGCCGGAACTTGACCACCGGCGGCGAATGGCGCAGCACCTCCTCGATGGCGTTCGGCAGATGGCGGTCGACGTCACTGCGCAACAGTTCGTACTGGTCTGGATGCTCGTTCATGAGCCGCACGAAGTGGGCGGCGGTGCTGCGCGTGGTTTCGTGTCCGGCGATGGACAGCGTGACAAAGAACATCTGGATGTTGACCTCATCGAGCTTCTCGCCGTCCACTTCGCCATGCACGAGCCGACTCATCATCGAGGCGTCCGGATGCTTGCGCTTCTCCTCGGCGAGCTGCTGGGCGATGGCAAACAACTGGTAAAAGGCCGGGTCCGCGCTCTGCTCGCGCTCCCTGTTTTCCGTATCAGCGGTCTGGTTGCCGAGCTTGAACACCGTCTCGCGCAGTTCATCCGGCACGCCGAGGAGCTTGCAAAACGTGTACACGGGCAGCCGGGAAGCCACATCGAAGACAAATTCGCAGCCTCCCTTGCCGGCGATCGAATCGATGATGGAGCGCGCGACACGGTCGATTTCCGGGCGGAACTTCTCCAGCTCAGCCGGTGCGAACGGCGGCATGACCAGCCGCTTGACCGCCCGGTGATCGGCCGGCTTCATGCCCATGAGGCCAGCCCGCTGGTTCGCGAGCTGCTCCGGCTCGAAGTCCCAGATTATCGGGCTTCCCTCATGGGAGGAAAACAACTCCTGGTCGCGGGAGACATCAATCACGTCCTGATGGCGGGTGAGCACCCAGAACCCCTGGTGCAGCGACGCATTGGGCATCGGGCAGTGATAGCTTTCGGACGGCGGATTCCAGTGCACGGGATCGTTCGCGCGCCAATCGTCAAACAGGCCATGGGGCGGGCCGCCATTCTCCGGAATCAACATCGGGTCGATTAGATTGCTTGCTAAGGTCACGGGCGTTTCTCCTTCCGCCAATATCCGGCCGGGAGTATAGCAGCCCCCCGGACGGCCGGTTTCCCCGGGGTGCCATTTTGCGGAGCTAGCCGGCGAGCATCATGGTGGCCGCCTTCTCCGCGATCATGATGGTCGGCGCGTTGGTGTTGGACGAGGTGATGGCCGGCATCACCGAGGCATCCGCCACGCGCAGACCGGCAAGCCCGCGAACGCGAAGCTCAGGGTCAACGACGGCGGATTCGCCGACCCCCATCGCACAGGTGCCGACCGGATGAAAAACGGTTTGGACCGTGTCGCGCATGTAGGCCTCCCAGTCCTGGTCGGTGACGACCTGCGAACCCGGCGCTTCCTCCCGGATCACCCGGCCAGCCAAGGGCGGCGACTCAAAGCAGCGGCGCACCCAGCGCAGCCCCTCGCGCATGGTGCGCCGGTCCGCCTCATTGTCCAGATAGTTCGCGTATATCCTGGGGTGGACGCGGGGGTCGGCGCTGGCCAGTTCGATGTGGCCCCGGGCTTGGGGACGCAGCAGGCTGCAGGCCGCATTGATGCCGGGAAAGTCATGGATTTCCGGCATGCCCCGCGCATTCGGTCCGAGACTAATGGGCCGGAAGCTGATTTCCACCTCCGGCTGGGTCGATCCGGGCAGCACGATGGGAAAGGCCGTCGCCTGCACCGCGCCCATGTTCAGGTAGCCGCGCCGGGCGGCGAGGTACTTGACCGCCTCCCAAACCGCGCCGGGGCCGCGGGTCCGGTGGTTGGCGGACAGGCGCCGGTCCACCCGGGCGTTGTAGTAGCCGTAAGCGTGGTCCTGCAGATTTTGGCCGACGCCCGCCAAGTCGTGAACCACGTCGATGCCGTGCTCGCGCAGATGTGCCCCCGGCCCCACGCCGGACAGCATCAGCAGTTGCGGCGAGTTGATGACGCCCGCGCAGAGCACGACTTCCCGCGCCGCGATTGCGCTGGCCTGCCGGCCGCCAACACGGTACTCAATGCCGCAGGCGCGTTTGCCCTCGAAACGGATGCTTAAGGCCAGGGCGTTGCATTCCACGCGCAGGTTGGACCGGCGCCGGACCGGATGAATGAACTCCGTGGCGGTGGACGCCCGCCTGTGGTTGCGAATGGTCGCCTGGGCCCTAGACACGCCATGCTGGACACCATCGTTCAAGTCTGCGCGATGTGGTGTGCCGATGGCGGCTGCAGACGCCATGAAGAGCCGCCCGGCCTCATCGTCAACCACCAAATCGCTGACCCGCATCTCCCCATCTGCCCCGTGCAGGTCCGATGCCCCCCTTTCGTTGGACTCGCTGCGCTTGAAGTAGGGAATGACCTCATCCCACGACCAGCCGCGGCAGCCCTGCTGCGCCCAGCCGTCGTAGTCATTGGGATGGCCGCGCAGATAGACCATGCCGTTTATGGCGCTCGACCCGCCAAGGGTCCGGCCTCGGGGCCAATAGATGCGGCGGTTGTTCAAGTGCGGCTCCGGCTCCGTGAAATAGCCCCAATTGCGCTTGCCAGGGGCGAAAACCCGGGACAGCCCTGCTGGAATTTTCAGCCAGATGTTATTGTCCTTGGGGCCAGCTTCGAGCAGCAGGACGCTGCGCTGCGGGTTGGCGGACAGGCGGTTGGCCAGGACGCAGCCGGCCGATCCGGCACCCACGACGATGTAATCGTATTGCGTTTGGTTCACGGCAGCTCCGCTCCCTTGACGTAAAGCGCCAGCATAAACTATATTGGCCCGCCAGTAAATAAATTGCCGCCCCGCGCTCGATTCCGGGGTGGCCCAAGGAGGTCGTCATGGGGTCCAGTTCGCAGCCGTTGTCCAGCAATCAACCGCCAGGTCGGGACCCAGCCTCGCCAACCGCGAATCTGCCGTTCGAATTCGCCAGCCGGCTCAAGATCCCGCTGATCGTGGCGCCGATGTTCCTGGTGTCCTGTCCGGCGCTGGCTGTCGCCGCCTGCCGGGCGGGCGTGATCGGCAGCTATCCGGCCCACTCCACCCGCACGCGGGAGGACTTCGCCGGCTGGCTTCACGAAACCGAAGCCGCGCTGGCACGGGCCGAAGCCGAGGGCGAGGAGCCAGCGCCCTATGCGGTTAACCTGGTGGTGCATCCGAGCAACCCGCGGATGCGCGGGGACCTTAAGCTCTGCATCAAGCACAGGGTGCCCATCATCCTGACCTCCAAGGGAGCGCCCATGGAGGTATTCGACGAGATCCACGCCTACGGCGGGGTGGCGTTTCACGACGTGGCCTCGCGGCGGCACGCGGAGAAGGCGCTCGAAGCCGGGGCGGATGCGCTCATCGCCGTGTGCGGCGGCGCCGGCGGGCACACCGGCACCATCAATCCCTTCGCCTTGGTCAACGAAATCCGCGAAATCACCGACAAGCCCATCATCCTTGCCGGCGGCATGAGCTGCGGCAAGGACATACTGGCGGCCGAGGCCATGGGGGCGGCGCTGGTGTACATGGGCACCCGATTCATCGCCACCCACGAGTCGCTGGCGCCGGACGACTAC
Source organism: uncultured Pseudomonadales bacterium (assembly GCA_964598305.1). Taxonomy (GTDB): domain Bacteria; phylum Pseudomonadota; class Gammaproteobacteria; order Pseudomonadales; family Azotimanducaceae; genus Azophilus. The sequence continues at coordinate 16,254 of CAZRBP010000031.1, forward strand.
CACCATGCGCTCATCGACGGCGGGGCCAACGACATCTACTTCACGGCGGCTCTCGACGGGGCGCCGGCGAACTTTCTGACCCCGAGCCTGCTGGCCGCCGGCATCGACTTGGACCAGTTGGCGGTCACGCCGCCGGGGAAGATCGTCAGCCCCACCAAGGTCAAGAAACGCTACAAGGGCATCTGGTCGGCGGGCCACGGCGTCGGCGCGACTCAGGCGGTGGTGCCGGCCACTGCGCTCTGCCACCAGATCATTGCCGAATACGAATCGGCCCGACGGGCCTTCGCCCGCCAGATCGCTTGAACAGGGAGACATCAGCATGACCGGTTCCACTTCCCCCGCCCCTGCCCCCAACGCCCTGCTGCGCTCGCTTCAAGTGGTGGAGTGGGCGCCCGCTTCGGCGTCCGACCTGGTGCGGATCGCCATCGCCTTCACCGGGCGCCTGCTAGCCGACCTCGGCGCCTCCGTCACACGGGTCGAACCCCCTATCGACGGCTTGGCGCGCCTGCGCAGCGTGGCGGATGAAGATCTGTCGGCGGGCAGCGTGCTCGCCACCTTTCTGAATCGCGGCAAGATCGGCATTGACGAGGACCGGGCGACCGGTGCCTTGGCCGGTGCGCAACTGGCCATCTTGGGGGAGCCGAGCCCCGTCGGCGAGCCTTCCGAAGCGGCCAGCGGCTTCAGTGCCGTCCGGTTGAGCGGCGCGCGGCCCGGGGTCGGGCTTGACGACGCCCCGCTCTCCGAGCTGGGCGTCCAAGGGTTGGTGGGGCTGACCGATCTCTTCGGCGAGCCGGAAGGGCAACCCTTGGCGATGGGTGGCCATCAGACCGCCTACGCCACCGGTTATGCGGCGTTTTGCGCCGCCCTAGCACTGATTGCCAAGCGGGCGCTTGGCGACCAGGCGGACTGCGCGGAGGTCAACGCCGTGGATGCGCTGGCTTGGGTGAACTGGAAGGGGGTCGCCGGCGGCACCTTGGGCTTCCCGATCCGGCGTGAGGGCCGGGCCGCGGATTCCCCGGTGCTGCGCTGCGCGGACGGCTACTTCGCGTTCCTGCACCTGCCCCGCGACTGGAAACACATCTGCGCCGAAGTGCAGGACCCCCGCTTGGCGGAGGATCGCTTCGCCAGCGTGGGCCGGCGGGCAAAGAACGCAGGCGCGTTGAACGAGATCCTGGCGCAATGGGCCAGCACGCGGACCCGTGAGGCCCTCTACGCGTTCTGCCAGCGGTGCGCCATTCCCGGCGGCCCGGTGCTGCACCCCGCCGACCTCCTGGACGACGCGGCCTATGCGCATCGCGGCTACTTCGAATCCGCACCCCACGGCGCGGACGAAACAGTGACCGTGCCGGGCCTGCCGATGACCATAGAGGACGCTGCCCCGCCAGCGCCGAACGGGGCGCTGCCGGCCGCACCCGGCCAAGGCGCTGCGGCGGGCGGCTTGCCCCTGGCCGGCACGACGGTGCTGGACCTCGGCATCTACACCGCCGGGTCGGTGACCTCCACCCTGCTGGCGGACTTGGGCGCCAAGGTGCTCAAGGTGGAGTCGAAGGCCTATTCGGACCCGTTCCGCATCTGGATCGGCATCGAGGGCGATTCACCGCTGTTCACGTTCAACAACCGCAACAAGCTCGGCGTCAACATCGACCTCAAGACCGAGGTGGGCCGCGAGCGGTTCCTCAAGCTGGTGGCCCAGGCCGACATCGTGGTGGAGAACTTCCGCCGTGGGGTTCTCGACCGCCTCGGCATCGGCTATCCGGTGCTTAAGGCGGCCAATCCGCAAATCGTGCTCGCCTCGATTTCAGGCCAGGGCGCGTCCGGTCCCGGCTCCACCCATGTGAGTTTCGGCTCGACCTTGGAGGCCATCGGCGGCGTGTCCGCGCTCACCGGCTATGAGCAAGGGCCCTGCTACATCAGCGGCCGCAACCTGAACTATCCCGACCAGATCGTTTGCCTCTACGGCGCGGGGGTGGCGATCGCCGCGATGCTCAAGGCCCGCGAGCGCGGGGCGGGCATGCACATCGACGTCTCCCAGCGGGAGGTGACCAGCCTCGCCGTCGGGGAGCAGATCGCCGCGGCGAGCCTCCCGGCCAGCCCGAAGCCGGGGACAGCCAGCGGATTCCCCGGCAACGGCAGCGTCAACGCGGCGCTTCAGGACATTTTCAAAGTGGCGGACGGCTGGCTGTGCGTAACGGTTGCGGATGCGGCAGCCGAGGCGCGCTTGGCGCAACGCCTTGGCTGCGTGGCACAAGACCTGCGCAACGCGCTCACGGACTGGCTTGCCGGCCAAACCGCAGCGGCGGCCAGCGAGACCCTGCGGCCCTTGGGCATCGCCGCCAACAAGGCCAACACCGGCGCCGAGGCCGCCCAGGAGCCCGCCATTCGGAACAGCGGCGCATTCGCCCGAACGCCCGAGGGCGTCATGGTGAAGGGCTTTCCCTTCCGGCTGCGGAACACGGCGTTCCGCATCCACGGCGAGTCGCCGAAGATGGGCGAACACACCGACCAAGTGCTCGCCGAATTCCAGGTGGCCGTCGGTTAGGGGTCCCCAGCCGGCGCGCTCGCTCAACGCTTACCTAATCGAGGACGAACAATGAAGATTGACGGGATGTTTGGCATGGGGGAGGCCTTGGAGTCCACCGACGCCATCGTGCGGCGAGCGCGGCAGTTGGAGGAGCTCGGCTATGACGGGCTGCTGATTGCGGAGATTTCCCACGACCCCTTCCTGCCGCTGGCCCTGGCGGCGCACCATACCGAGAAAATCCAACTCGGCACCGCCATCGCCGTTGCGTTCGCCCGCAGTCCAATGAACTTGGCCAACGTCGGCCACGACCTCAATGCCCTTTCCGGGGGCCGCTTCACCTTGGGCCTTGGGTCGCAGATCCGGCCCCATATCACCAAGCGCTTCTCCATGCCCTGGCACGGCCCGGCCAAGCAGATGCGGGAACTGATTGAGGCCATCCAAGCCATCTGGGACAGTTGGCACGACGGCAAGGCGCTCAAGTACCGGGGCGACTTCTACCAGCACACGCTGATGACGCCGGAGTTCTCGCCCGGCAACACGGCATTCGGCCGTCCAAAGATCATGATGGCGGCGGTCGGGCCGCTGATGGTGAGCACCGCGGCGGCGGTGGCTGACGGCATCATCATCCACCCGTTCTGCACGGAAGCCTACTTGAAGCAGCGGATGCTGCCCAAGCTGGAAGCGGTGCTGAAGCGGCGCGGCAGGACGCTCGATGACTTCGAGATTCAATACCCGGCCTTCATAGCCACCGGCGACACCGAGGAGGCCTTGGTCAAGGCCCGGGAAGCGATCCGCTACCGCATCGGCTACTACGCCTCCACCCCGGCGTACAAGGGCGTTCTGGACGTTCACGGCTGGGGCGAACTGCAGCCGGTGCTGAACAAAATGACCAAGGAGGGCCGCTGGGATGAGCTTGCCGGGTTGATCGACAACGAAGTGCTTGAGACCTTTGCGGTGGTCGGCGAGCCGGTCGATGCCGCCCGCAAGTTCCGGCAGCGATTCGCCGGCGCCGTGGACCGCGTCACCCTAAATGCCGCTGGCTCCGAGGCCACTCTCGCCAGTCAAATGGCCGCCATCCGGGGGAGCGGCACCTAAGCTGGTTGGCGACTTTTGCGGACAGCCGGTCCACATCGCCATAGGAGAAGGTCTGGTCCCGAAACACCAAGCAGTCCCGATGCCGGTGCTGGCGCAGCGCCGCATCGATGACCGGCAGGAAGGGCTGGCTGAACTGTTCGGGAGCCATGGGCCCGCGCTCAGCGCAGGCCGGCGATGGCCGTCGCCTGCATCGCGGCCCGCATGGCGGAGAGGTCAACGCGCTTCGGGTCGATGAGATGCTGCATGACCATGCCCCTCAAGGCGCCGATGATGAGCGCGGCGGCCGCATCGGGGTTGACCGTCTCCTGAAACTCGCCGTCGTCAATGCCGCGCTGGATGATGCGGGCGAGGGTGTTGCGGGTGCTGGCGTTCAAGTCCGCGATGGGCTTGCGAATCTCCGGCACGCCGCCGAGCGCCTCGCCCATGATGACGTAGAGCGCCCGCATGCGGCCTTCCCGCAGCGAGGCCTCGCGCAGGTAGAGCCGGATGAAGTTGTTGATGGAGTCCGTGGCGCTGGCTTCCTCGATGGCGCTGCCAAGCTGGTCGTCAAGAAAGCGCTTGGCGATCCGCCGGACCACGGCCAGCAGCAGCCCCTCCTTGGAGCCAAACTTGTGGCTGACCAGCCCCGCCGTGTAGCCCGCCTCCCGGCCCACCTGGCCCAAGGTGGTGCGCTGGTAGCCTTGGCGGGCGAAGAGCGTGATGGCCGCCTTCAGCATCCGCCGTTCCGATTGCTCGCGGCGCTGTTCCTGGGTTCGTTGTGTCGTGGCGGGTTGCGGCATCGTTTCGATTCCGTTGCGTGTTTCCCAACGGTCGGGCCCGTTGGAGGATTCCATGGCCAGCGTGGCGGGTCAATGCGCCTCTTGAGGCAGTTTAGCGGCAAACGATTGCGTTCACAAAAGAAACTTATTGAATTGACAATTACTAAATTATCCCGTACCATGGCGGCTCCACTCAACAAGGTGACCGACCATGACCAACCGACTGCGACGATCGGAGCTCGCCGTGCCCGCCTCCAACCCGAAACTGGTGGAAAAGGCCGCCAAGTCCGACGCCGACCTAGTGTTCCTGGACCTGGAGGATGCCACCGCGCCCGCCGCCAAGGAAGGGGCGCGGCAAGTCGCCATCGACGGCCTCAACGAACTGGACTGGGGCCGGACCCTGCGGGCCGTGCGGGTGAACGACCACGAGACCGAGTGGGCGGTGTACGACATGGTGAGCATTCTGGAGGGCGCCGGCGACAAGCTGGACATCATCATCATTCCCAAGGTGAAAAAGCCCTCCGACCTGCTGTTCTTCGAGACCATGCTGCTGTCGCTGGAGAGGAAGCTCAAGATCAACAAGCCCATCGGCCTTGAGGTGCTGATCGAGGAGGCCGAAGGCTTGGGCAACGTGGAGGAAATCGCCCGCTGCTCCGAGCGCCTGGAGGCGCTGATCCTCGGCTTCGGCGATCTGGCGGCCAGCATGGGCATGCGCTTCGGCCACGAGCTGGACAAGAGCTACAAATACCCCGGCGACATCTGGAGCGCCCACCGGGTGCGCCTGATCGCCGCCTGCCGCGCCGCGGGCATCGACGCCATTGACGGCCCGTACGGCAACTTCAAGGACGATGAGGGCTACCGCGCCCAATGCACCTACGCCGCCTCCCTCGGCGCGGTCGGCAAGTGGTGCATCCATCCCGCCCAGATACCCCACGCCAACGCCGTGTTCGCGCCCACCGAGAAGGAGTTGAAGGTGGCCCAGAAGATGGTGGCTGCCTATGCGGCCTCGGTGGAGGCGGGCTCCGGCGCCGGCGGCGCTGGCGGCTCCTTGGTGGACGCCGCCACCGAGCGGCTCTACCGGCCGGTGATCGACCGGGCGCGGCAGATCGGCATGATCGAATGAGCGGCCACTTCAACGACGAACGGCGGCTCATCCAGCAATCGGCGCGGGAATTCACCGAGGCCGAGGTGCTGCCGGTGGCCAACCGGCTCGACCCGGAGAAGGGCCAGATTCCCCGTGCGCTCATCGAGAAGATGGGCGAAATGGGCTACTTCGGCATCCTCATCCCGGAGGAGTACGGCGGCTTGGGGCTGGGGGTCTTCGAATACTGCCTGGTGGCGGAGGAGCTGGCCCGGGGCTGGATGAGCGTGGCCTCCCTGATCGCCCGGGGCAACAGCTTCTACCGGTCGGTGCCGGGATACGGCGATGCGCGCAAGGAGCGCATCGAGCGCATGGCGGTGGGCGACTATCTCGGCTCCTTCGCCATGTCGGAGCCCAACGCCGGGTCCGACGTGGCGGCCCTGAGCTGCCGGGCGCGGCGCGACGGCGACGACTGGATCATCAACGGCAACAAGTACTGGTGCACCTTCGCCGACGAATCGGACTTCATCAACGTGATCTGCCGCGTTGAAACCGACGACGGCGCCCGTCAGGCCGGCATGAAGGCCATTGCCGTGGAGAAGCCCCGCGGCGAACTGCCCGAGGGTGTCTCCGGCGCGCCGATTCCCAAGATCGGCTACCACGGCTGGAAGACCTTTGAACTCGCCTTCGACAACGTGCGGGTGCCGTCCCACGACGGGCCGGCCGACGAGGCGCGCAGCCGCGGCAGCGGCGGCTTCGTAGGCATTCAACAGGGCTTGGAAGTGGCCCGCGCCCACACCGCCGCCCGCTCCATTGGCCTGGCCGCCGGCGCCCTGCAGGTGGCCGTGGACTACGCCCAGGAGCGGGTGCAGTTCGGACAGCCCATCGCCAAGTTCCAAGCGATTCGGTTCAAGATCGCCACCATGGCCACCGAAATCGAAGCCGCCCGGCAACTCATGCACTACGTGTGCAGCGAGATTGACTCCGGGCGCCGTTGCGACAAGGAAGCGGCCATGGTCAAGTACTTCGCAGCCGAGATGTCCGAGCGCGTCACTTCCGAAGCCCTGCAGGTCCTTGGCGGGGCTGGCTACACCACCCACTACCCGGTGGAGCGCTTCTGGCGCGACGCGCGCCTGACCAAGATTTTCGAGGGCACCTCGGAGATCATGCAGCGGATCATCTCCGATCGCATTTTGGGCAAGTAGGGACGACGGGGCGCTGAGCCTTGATGCATTCCAAGGGAGCCTGTTAGGGTGAAATTCAACATCACTGGGGAACAAAGACCATGAGCGAGTTCGAGGACATGCTCGACAGCGCGGTGCTGCGCCGGCGCGGCCAGGGCTACCACGCCTTCACGGTGGGCGAGGTGATCCACCATCACTGGGGCCGCACCATCACCGAGGCGGACGCCATCCAGTTCTGCCATCTGACGTTGGCCTACAATCCACTGTACTTCAATCGCGAATACGCCAAGGCGCTCGGACATCCCGATATCGTCGTGTGTCCCCAACTGGTGTTCAACGTCATCCTGGGCCTGACCGTGGAAGTCTGCTCGGAAGGCCTGGGCGGGCCCTTTCTCGGCGTCGACGACGTCAAGTACCTTGAGCCGGTGTACCCAGGCGACACGCTGACCGCCGTCTCCACGACCGAGGCGAAGCGCGAATCGGCATCCACCGAAGGCCGCGGCGTCGTGACCTGGCACAACGAAGGGCTGAACCAGCACGGCCACAAGGTCATCGAGTTTCGTCGCTCCAACCTGGCCATCTGGAAGGGCCAGATGGGGGAACGGGGGCAAGCCAAGGAGGCGCGCGATGAATAAACTGGCCAGTCTCACCAGCCACGACAACTACTTCGAGGATTTCGAAGTGGGCCAGACCATCCGCCACGCCCGCGGCAAGACGGTCACCGAGCTGGAGAACGTGAACATCACCAACATGGTCATGAACACCGCCCAGGGGCACTTCAACCTGGACCTGATGCAGAAGGGCGCGCTGGGCAAGATATTGAGCTACGGCGGGGTGAACTTCTCCATCGTGCTCGGCCTCGCCTCCCAGGACACGGTGGAGAACGCGCTTGCGGAGATTGGGCTGGACAACATCCGCCTGCGGACCATGGTCTTTCACGGCGACACGCTGTACGCCTATTCCCGCGTCCTCGAAAAGCGCGAAAGCGACCGCGAGGATGCCGGCATCGTGGTGTTCAAGCACTGGGGCGTCAATCAAAACCGCGAACTGGTGGCGGAACTGGAACGCACCGCCCTCATCAAGAAGAGGAGCCACTGGCTCAAGGAGGCGTGACCGCCATCGCCACTCATCGCTCAAACCCAAAGGAGCCCGCGCATGGATGAACGCACCGGTCCCTTAAGCCATCTGACCGTCATCGACTGCACGATGGCGCTGGCTGGCCCCTTTGGCACGGCCTTGCTGGCCGATCTCGGGGCGGATGTCATCAAGGTGGAGCCGCCCCAAGGCGACGCCAGCCGGCGGGCGCCGCCACGGGTGCCGGACTCGGCCCCGCCCGGCGAGGAGGCCGCGGGCGTCGATTTCGGCGGCTACTTCGCAAGCATCAATCGCAACAAGCGCAGCATCGTCCTGGACCTCAAAACCCCCGGCGACCGGGAAACGCTGCTTAAGCTCTGCGAGCGGGCCGACGCCATCGTCGAGAACATGCGCGATGGGGTCATGGATCGCCTCGGGGTCGGATACGAAACCCTGCGCGAGCGCAATCCCAAGATCGTCTATGCCTGCATCCGCGGCTTCGGCGACCGGCGCACCGGCGCCAGCCCTTATGTGGATCGCCCCGCCTATGACATCGTCGCGCAAAGCATGGGCGGGCACGTGCACATCACCGGCCCGGAAGGGTCAGGCGGCAGCCCCGCCGGCGCCAGCGTTGGCGATATCTTTCCGGGGACATTGATGGCTCTGGGCTTGGTCTCAGCCGTCGCCAACGCCCGGGAAACCGGTATTGGCCAGTTTCTGGATGTGGCGATGTACGACGCGATTCTGGCCATGTCGGAAACCATCGTCTGCAACTACGGCTTCGATCGCACGGAGCTCGGCGCACGGGGCGCCCACCATCCGAACCTGATGCCCTTCGGCCTGTTCCGGGCCAAGGATGGCGGCGTGGCCATCGCCGCGCCGGGCCCCAAGCACTGGCTCGCCCTGTGCGAGATCATGGGCCGGGCCGACCTGATCGACGACCCCCGCACCCGCAACACCTTCGCGCGCCGCGACAACCAGGACTTCGTCGAAGGCGCCATCAACGCCTGGACCGAAACCCTGACCCGCGCCGAGATCGTCGAGAGGCTGGCCGAGCACCTCCCCTGCGGCCCGGTAAACCGGGCCAGCGACATTTTTGCCGATCCCCATGTCGCCGCGCGCAACATGATTACTGAGTTTGAACTGCCCGGCGACAACCCGACCGTGGCGATCGCGGGCTGCCCGATCAAGTTCAGCGAGACGCCGAGCGGCTTCCACCGCCGCCCGCCGTTGCTCGGCGAACACACCGACGAGGTGCTGGAGCAGTTCGGAATCCAACGGCGCTGACGAAGTGGCGGGGCATAAGTGTTTGTCTCGCCGCCATTGTTGAATTAGAGTTCGCGCCTCACTCGCAATCACTGGCGGTATCGCATGGCATACAAGCTCAACGTCAACGGCAACGAACAGTCGGTGGATGTCCCGCCCGACACCCCGCTCCTCTGGGTGCTGCGCGACCAGATCGGGCTGACCGGCACCAAGTACGGCTGCGGCGGCGGCTACTGCGGCGCCTGCACGGTGCATGTGGACGGCAGCGCGGTCCGGTCCTGCCAGCTGTCCGTGGCCGACCTGGACGGCAAATCCATCGGCACGATTGAGAGCCTTGAGGCACGGCACCCGGAGCTGGTCAACACTTGGGTCGCCGGCAACGTCGCCCAATGCGGTTATTGCCAGCCTGGGCAACTGATGTCCGCGGCCGCCCTGCTCGACGCCAACCCAGACCCCACCGACCGGGACATCGATGCGGCCATGACGGGCAACATCTGCCGCTGCGGAACCTACGTGCGCATCCGCGCCGCCATCCATGACGCAGCCACCCAACGCAACGCCGGAGGGACCGGCGCATGAAACCGATAACGAACCTCTCCCCCGACCTCTCGCGCCGCCACTTTCTCGGCGTTTCCGGCGCGCTGGTGCTCGGTGCCTGCCTGCCAACCCGCGGCACCTTCGCCCAAGCCAACGCCGCCGCCACCTTCGAACCCAACCTGTTCCTGGCCATCGCCGGAGATGGCACGGTCCGGGTGACTGCCCATCGTTCGGAGATGGGGCAGGGGATCCGCACCGCCCTCGCCCAAGTGGTTGCCGACGAACTGGACGCCGACTGGTCGAGGGTCGAAGTCATCCAAGCCGAGGGCGACGCCAAGTATGGGGACCAGAACACGGACGGCTCCGTGAGCATCCTCCTCAACTACGACCGTTTGCGGGCCACTGGCGCGTCGGCGCGCCTCATGCTGCGCCAAGCCGCAGCCAAGCGCTGGGGCGTGGACGTCGAAACCGTGAGCGCGGAAAACCATGAGGTCATCCACGCCGGCAGCGGCCGCCGGCTGGACTACGGCGAACTTGCGGCTGACGCCGCGCAGTTGCCAGTGCCTGAGGACGCGCCGCAAAAGAGCGAGGCGGAACATCGGTACATCGGCAAATCCGTGGTGCATGTCGATGCTGGGGCCATCGTCCGCGGCCAAGGCACCTTCGGCGCGGACTACCGGATGCCGGACATGGCGACGGCCGTGGTGGTGCGCTGCCCGTGGCTCGGCGGTGGGGTCAAGGCGATCGCCAACCCGCCCGCCAACGAGCCCAGGCTCATCAGCATCGAGACCCTCCCCCCGGCGCCGAGCGCCGGGCCGATTTTCGCCCCGCTCGGCGGCGTGGCAGTGGTTGCCGAGGACACTTGGACGGCCATCCGCATCGCCCGCGGCCTTGAAATCGAATGGACCGAAAGTCCGAACCGGAGCTTCGATAGCGAAGAACTGCGCAAATCCCTGCGCGAAGCGGTAACCCAACCCGGGACGCCCGTGCCGGGGTCGGGCAAGGGCGATGTGGATGCGGCATTCGCCGAGGGCGGCACGGAAGTCTCGGCCGTTTACGAAACGCCGTTCCTCTCCCACGCGCCCATGGAGCCGCCGGTCGCCGTTGCCGACGTTTCCGAAAGCGGCTGCGTCGTGCATGCGCCATTGCAGGATCCCCAGTCGGCGCGGGGGTTGATCGCCGGCTACCTCGGCGTTGACCCAAGCGGCGTCGAGGTGACGCCAACACTCCTCGGCGGCGCCTTCGGACGCAAGTCGAAGCCGGATTTCGCCTTGGAGGCAGTCGAGCTATCCAAGCGCCTGAAGCGGCCGGTGCGCGTTCAATGGCTGCGCGAAGACGACATTCAACACGATTACTACCACGCCGCGGCCGTGCAGCATCACCGGGCGGTCGTCGACGACGATGGCAAGCCCAAGGCATGGCTGCAGCGTTCGGCGTTTCCCTCCATCACCACGGTGTTTGCCGCCCAGGCGGCGGCACCGGTGCCCTTCGAACTCGAACAGGGCTTCTCCAACCTCCCCTATTCGGTCGAGAACCAGCGCATGGAGTCCGCAGGCATCCGCCCGGGCGTGCGGATCGGCTGGCTGCGCTCGGTGTGCAACGTCTTCCACGGCTTCTCGGCCAACGTCTTCGCGGACGAAATGGCCGCCGCCGTTGGCCGCGACCCCATCGAGCATCGCTTGGCATTGATCCCGGCAAGCGGCAAGCTCACGCAACCGGGGATGCCGGCGCCCCCGGGGCACGAACTCGACTTCACCCGGCTGCGCCACGTCATCCAACGGGTCCGGCAACTCGCCGAGTGGGACCGGCCGAGGCCGGAAGGCGTGGGCCTCGGATTCGCCGTCCATCAGAGCTTCCGGTCCTATGTGGCAACCGTGCTGGAGGCCAGCATGGCGGGCGGGCGGCCCCGCGTGTCGAACGCCTACGTGGTCCTGGACTGCGGCACCTACGTCAACTCCGACACCTGCGTTGCGCAGATGGAGGGTGCCGTGGTGTTCGGCCTGTCACTGGCGCTGTACGGCGATATCGGCATCGAGGGCGGCGCGGTCATGCAGAGCAATTTCCACGACTATCCGATGCTCCGCATCGCCGAGGCGCCGGCCACCCAGGTGGAACTGGTGCCCGCCCAAGGCCGGCTCCCCGCCGGCGTGGGGGAGCCGGGAGTGCCTCCGGTCGCACCGGCGCTGGTGAACGCCCTCTATGCGGCAACCGGCACGAGGCACCGCACGTTGCCGATCAAGGCGTAGGCCGCTCAACTGAGGCTAGTCGGGTCACCAGCAGCAGCCATCGAATCGGCATCGACTTGGGCGGCACCAAGATCGAGGGCATCCTGCTCAACAGGATGGGCAAGGTCACTTTTCGCGAGCGCGTGGCGACTCCGCAAAACTACCAAGCCACCGTCGCCGCGCTGGTGGATCTTGCGCGACGAATTGACTCCGTCTGCGGCGAGCGGGCGCCGGTGGGCGTCGGCACACCGGGCGCGTGGGTTGAATCCCGACGGGTCATGAAAAACTGCAACGCAACCTGGTTGAACGGCAGACCGCTTCTTGACGACCTTAATGAATCCCTTGGCGGTCGGGTGCGCATCGCCAACGATGCCAATTGCTTCGCGCTGTCGGAAGCGCACGCGGGCGCGGGCCGGGGAGCGCACACCGTTTTCGGCGTCATCCTGGGGACAGGCGTTGGCGGCGGAATAGTGGTGGATGGGCAGCTGCTCCAAGGCGCCAACGCGATCGCAGGCGAGTGGGGCCACACGCCGCTGCCCTACCTAGGCGCCGATCCGGCCACCGGGGAGGCCGAGCGCGTTCTGCGGGAGCGTCCGTGCTACTGCGGCCGCGCCAACTGCATCGAGACCTTCCTCTCCGGTTCGGGCCTCGTCCAAACGCACCGCGAACTGACAGGGGATCAGGTCCGGGCGGATGAGATCGCGCCGGAGGCGGCCAGCATCGACGTCTACAAGACCATGCTCGCCCGCTCGCTGGCGCAGATGGTCAACGTGCTCGACCCAGACGTGATCGTGCTCGGCGGCGGCCTATCCAAACTGGATGGGTTGGCGGTCGACGTCGCCCGCAGAATGGCGCGGTACGGCTTTTCGCACGAGGGAAGGACGGGCGTCGTCAAGGCCGAGCATGGCGATGCCAGTGGCGCACTGGGGGCCTGTTGGCTGTGGAGCGGCGTGCCGGCCCGCTCGGCGCGGCTGGCCGAATGATGGAGGGCAGGAGCGTGACTGTCCATGAAGCGGAACCATCACAATGAGTGCGGAAATCAATCGAAAGACACTGCTCGCCTACGGCACCTTGGGGTTCCCCATCGCGGTGCTCGGCTACCCCATGACCCTGTTCCTGCATCCCCATTACGCCGAGGAACTGGGGCTGGGGCTCGGGGCGATCGGCACGGTGCTGCTGATTTCCCGGATGACCGACTTTGTCACCGATCCGTTGATGGGCTGGATCAGCGACCGCACGCGCGGCCCATTCGGCCGGCGCAAGCCGTACCTCGTGATTGGCGTGCCGGTGATGATGCTCGGCATCTGGAAGCTGTTCATGCCGGAGCCGCCGGTGGACATCTGGTACATGTTGATCTGGAACATGGTGGTCTATCTCGGCTGGACCATCGCCGTATTGCCCTACAACGCGTGGGGCGCGGAGCTTTCCGACAACTACATGGTGCGGGCGAGCATCACGGCAACGCGCCAAGTGTACGTCATTGCCGGCCTTATCGGCGCCAGCGTGGTCATCTGGTTCTACCAGGAGCGGCTGGGGCGCAGCGACGCCGGGGAGGTGCTGACGGGCATCGCCTGGACGCTTCTCGTCCTGCTGCCCCTGTCGGTTGGGCTGTTGCTGCTGATGGTGCCGGAAAGGGAAGTCGCCGCCCCATCCCGGCAACGGGCTTGGTGGCGCGAGCTGTCCAGCATGCTGAAAATCGGACCCTTCAGGCGCATGGCTTACGTCGCGTTGGCCATCGTGATCGGCGAAGCATCCCGCCATGCCGTGCTCGTGTTCTTCATGGAGGACGTGCTGCAGGCCGGGGACCGCATCGGCAGGACGTTCATTCTCTACTACCTCATGGGCGTGGCCGCCATACCGCTGTGGCAGTACTTGGCGCGTCGCTACGACAAACACCGCGCATTGGCAATCGCGATGGCGCACTCTTCGCTCATGGTGTTGGCCACCGCATTCCTGGGCGCGGGGGACTACGGCACCTTCTTGGTGTTTTACGTTTTGAAAGGCGCGAGCTTCGGGGCGTTTGCCTACCTGCCGCTGGCGATTCTTGCGGACGTGGTCGATATGGACACCGCGGTCACCCGGCAAAAGCGCGCCGGCCTGTACTTTTCCGTTTTTGGCGCCATTGACAAAATCGGACTCGCCGTGGGCCTGTTCATCGCGCTCCAAGTGTTGAACCTTACGGGCTACGATCCGCAAGTCGATCCAAATGCGGCGGGAATTTGGATGATCCGGCTGGAGTACGCCGTCATTCCAACGTTCTTCTTTCTGTTGGCAACCTATCTGGTGTGGAACTACCCGTTGACCAGCGAGCGGCATTCGCGGCTGGTGGCGGCTTTGGAACGGCGGGAAGCCCGAGCGGCGAACCCCTCGCGCTCCCCGGCTGAGGGCTCAATGAAAATTCCGGGAGGCTACCCCCACGGGCGTTGGGCTGGCCGATAGTTGGTCGAGCAGGCCGGTGGCGTCGTGCACCCGTCCGGCGATGACGTGGATCACTTCCC
>CAZRBP010000032.1:0-29861 GCA_964598305.1 uncultured Pseudomonadales bacterium
AGGCGCAGTGCAGCAGAGCCCTCAGCCGGGGAGCGCGAGGGGGCACCCCTCGCATGAGAGCCCTCAGCCGGGGAGCGCGAGGGGACACCCCTCGCACAAAAGGCGTGGCCCTAATCAGCGTTCTGCTCGTCGTGGTGGTGCTCACTTCGGTGGTCTATCACTTAGTTTCGCGCCACGTCTCAAGCCTCGCTCAAAGCCAGAACGCACTCAGCTTCGATCAAGCCATGGCCTACGCGCTCGGCGGCGAGGCCCTAGCCCGTCAGGTGCTCTACCAAGACCGCACCGAGACCGGGCCGGAAGTCGATAGCCTGGAGGAAGATTGGGCCCGAGCCTTCCCGCCCTTTGAACTCGATGAGCAGGGAGTGATTGAAATTCAAGCCCGCGACCTGAACGGCTGCTTCAATCTCAACGCCTTGGTCGGCGAGGAACCGGCCGATGGGACGCCCGGTCCCCATCTCGACCGCTTCAAGACGCTGTTGCGCAATCTCGACATCCCGGAGCCGGTCGCCGACGAGACCCGGGATTGGATCGACGCAGACCAAACCGTGCTCGGCTTTGGCGCCGAAGACAACGATTACCTCGGACTGCAGCCCGGCTACCGCACGTCCGGACAGCCCTTGGCCCAGGTTTCGGAACTGCGGCTGATGCGAAGCATGACAGCGGAGCATCTGCAGCGATTGAGGCCCCATGTCTGCGTCCTGCCCGCCAACGTCTTGAAGCTCAATGTCAACACCGCCACCAGCCACGCCTTGGCCGCCTTGGCGCCGGAGCTCAACGAAGCCGAGCTCAGGATGCTTACGGAAGCGCCCAGAACCTTTGCCAACGTTGCGGAGTTCACCCAGGTCGCAGCCGGTTTCGAGACGGTGACGCCGCACCTTGGGGTGACCAGCGAGTTTTTCGAAGTGCAGGTGCGGGTGGCCGTTGGGGGCGGCACCGCCATGCTAACATCGGTGCTGCACCGTGATCCCGACAGCAGCGCCATCACCCTGATCTCCCGAGATCTAGGCCGGGACTTCCGCTCACGCTACTTGGTTGAAATCGAGGACGCCTGAACCCCGCCGATGCCTTCCACCCTGTTTATCCGCTTGCAAGCGCCAGCCATTCGGCACGGTGAGGGCTGGCAACTCGACTGCAAGTGGCTGGTCACTGACGCCCAAGGACGCCGCCAAAGCCACGGCATTGCCGATTGCAATGAACTGCTTGAGCGGGTGGTAGCCGAGACTCCAATGAACGATGGGGCCACGTCCGTTGCCGAAGTCGTCGGCTTGGTATCCAACGAACACATCTTGAGCTTGCAGTGCGACGTTCCCGGCCGCCGGGCAAGTCAGCTTCGCCAAGCACTGCCCTATGTGGTCGAGGAGTTCACCGCTGCGGACATTGAAGACCTGCATATCGCTCACGGGACGATTAAGGCCGGCACCCCGGTGCACTGCTGCGTGGTCGCCAAGCCCCTGCTCGACGACTGGCTCGCCAGCCTTGCCGAGGCGGGCATTGCGCCGCAAAGCTTGGTCGCCGAATCGGAGCTGCTGCCTCACCAGCCCGGCACCCTAAGCGTACTGTTCGATGGGGACGCCGTGCTGATGCGCTCCGCCCGGGAAGCGGCGACCTTGGAGCGCGCCAACCTGCTGATGGCCTTGGCCACCATCGGTGACGAACGGGTAAGACTGCTGAACGGCTCCTTAAGCGATTTGGAACGCAGCCAGTTCGATGGCGAGGTGGAGGAGGCGTCTGACGCGCCGGTCGATGGGGTCGGGCAGGATGCGCTTGAGTATCTGGCTGGGCGTTGGCCGCGCCGCAGCGACGTCATCAACCTGCTGCAGGGTGACTATCGTTCGGAGCCTTCCGTGCGGCCCGGCAAAGCGAAGTGGCTCGGCATCGCTGCCTTGGCGGGACTTTGGCTGCTGGTCGCCCTAGGAGCGACGATTGCGGAAGGCTGGTGGTCATCTCGACAGGCGGATGCGCTGGAAGCTAGCGCCCTGTCCCTTTATCGAGACATTTACCCCGAAGACAAGAGCGTCACGGCCCAGAGCCTGCGCCGCCGCCTGAACGCGCGGCTGGGCGAGAGCGCGGGACTGGACGGGGGCAGGAGCGCTGTCTCGTTGATTGATCTGCTGGGCCATATGGCGAGCGTCATCAAACCCTCTATGACCCTAGCCAGCATCGACTACAACGAACGGCGCGCCGAGTTTCAAGCCGAGCTGATCGTCCGGCGTTATGCGGACGCCGATCAAGTTCTGGAGGCGATTGCCGAGCGCGGCCTCGAAGCTGAAATCAGTTCCGCCGAACAGGTCGAAGGCGGCGTCAGCGCCCGTTTTCGCCTGAGCGGGCTGTAGTTCCGTGCTGACGTATCTCGTCAACGCTTGGCGCGATTCCTCAGCCGGCCGCTGGTGGCGCACGAAAGCGGGTCACGAACGGCTGATCTACGCCGCCTTGGCCGCAGCGGTGACCGCAGCGCTGCTGTGGACCGCAGCCTGGCGTCCGTTGGTGGACTGGCACGCGCAGGAGATGCGCCGGCTCGACAATGCCCAGCGGCTGCTCGAATGGATGACACTCAATGAAGAGCGGGCCCGAGCTGCGGCCAAGGGCGAAGTGCAGCGCAACGAGGCCGGAACGGGCTCCATCCTGCCGGCCATCACCCAGGCCGCCGAAACCGCGGGCATTCGCTTGGCGCGGCTGCAGCCGGAGAGTGGCGGCGCGGTGTCGGTATCCTTGGAACAGCAGCCCTTCGATCAAGTGGTCGCTTGGCTGGCGAACCTCAGCGACGGCAACGGGGTGAGGGTGGTGCAGGCCTCCTTGGATGCCCATCGCGCCCCGGGCTTCATCAATGCGCAGTTGCGGCTGGCTGCGGCACCTTGAACTCAAACTAGTACGTAATTTAACATAATATAGATTATGCGCAATTATAGGCGGGACAAGGTGGCCTTCTTGGATCGCGATGGTGTGATCAACGAGCCGCCCGGCGGCAGCGGCTACGTGGTGGCCTGGGAGCAGTTCCACTTCATCGATGGCGCGCTCGATGCTTTGCGCACGCTCAAGGACAAGGGCTATCGATTGGTGGTGGTTACCAACCAGCAAGGCGTGGGCAAGGGCCTGATGGACCTTGGGGCGCTCAAAGCCATTCACCGCAATCTGCGCACCCGCTGCGCCGAGCATGGGGCGGCGCTCGATGGCGTCTTCTTCTGTCCCCACTTGGCGAGCGATGGCTGTGACTGCCGCAAGCCCCGGCCGGGCTTGATTCACCAAGCGATTCGGGACCTCGCACTCGACGTGGATTTCGGTGGATCTTGGCTTATCGGCGATTCGCCTCGCGATATCGAGGCGGGCGCCGCAGCGGGCCTCAACACCCTGTTGATTGCCCCGAAAGCCGATTCAGCCCCTTCCGAGCCAGCTTCGGCGGTGGCGGTAAGCTTGGCGGACGCCGTACAGCTTCTGTAGGTTCAGGCTCGTTGCAGGAGCTGCAGGAGATACTCCCCGTAGCCGCTCTTGCGCAGTGGCTGCGCCAAGCGCTCCAGTGCCTCATCGCCGATCCAGCCCGCCCGCCAAGCCGCTTCCTCCGGAGCCCCCACCTTCATGCCCTGCCGCTTTTCCAGCGTTTGAATGTAGTGCGCGGCCTCCAGCATGGCATCCGGGGTGCCGGTGTCGAGCCAGGCGGTGCCCCGGGCCAAGCGCTTCACCTCCAGCTCTCCCCGGCCAAGGTAGGTCAGGTTGACATCGGTGATTTCCAATTCGCCTCGGGCCGAGGGTCTAATGGATTTGGCGACCTCCACGACCTGCTCGTCGTAGAAGTACAGCCCAGTCACGGCATGACGGCTGCGCGGTTGGGCGGGCTTTTCCTCTATGGAGACGGCTTGGCCTTCGGCGTCGAACTCAATCACGCCGAAGGCTTCGGGGTTGCTCACCGCGTAGGCGAACACCGTGGCGCCCGAAGCGCGGCTTGAGGCGCTTTTCAAGAGCTCCGGCAGGCCGCCGCCGTGAAAAATGTTGTCGCCGAGAACCAGCGCCGACGGCGCTCCGCCGATGAAGGCCTCGCCGAGCAGGAAGGCCTCCGCAAGACCGTTGGGCGCTTGCTGCACTTGGTAGCCGATGGACAGCCCCCACTGGCCGCCGTCGCCGAGCACCTGTTCGAAGCGGCCGATGTCCTGGGGCGTTGAAATGAGCAGTATGTCGCGAATGCCCGCCTGCATCAGCGTGCAGAGGGGGTAATAGACCATGGGCTTGTCATACACCGGCAGGAGCTGCTTGCAAACGCCCAAGGTGGTCGGATGCAGGCGAGTGCCCGCGCCCCCCGCCAAGATGATCCCCTTGCGATTCACCAGCGGAATCGGTGCGCGTCTAGAGGCCGAGCACCAGCTTGGCCATGATGTTGCGCTGAATCTCGTTGCTGCCGGCGTAGATGCTGACCTTGCGGGTGTTGAAGTGGGACTGGGCGGCGCCGTTGGCGTGCGTCGGTCCGAAGCCGGGACCAAGAGCCTCGGATAGGGGTGTGGATTGGTCCAGTGGAAAGCCGTAGTAGCCGCACAATTCCAGCGCCAATTCGGCGACCGCCTGCTGCAGTTCAGTGCCCCGGGTCTTGAGCATGGAAGACTCCGGGCCGACGTTCTGCCCAGCCGACAGGGCGCCGAGGATGCGCAGCTCCACGAATTCCATGGCCAGCACCTGCACTTCCAGATCCCTGAGCTGGGTCACAAAGGCCTCATCGTCGATCAGCGGCGCACTGTCCGCTTTTACCGATGCGGCAAAGCCCGTTTCCGATGCGGCAAAGCCCGTTTCCGATGCGGCAAAGCCGCTAGGCTCCGCGGCGGCCAGCGCCTCCAAGCCAGCCAAGGACTGCTTGAGGGCCGGGGAGTAGGCGTTGCCGCGCTCGAACTCCAGCAGGTACTTGGCGCAGGTCCAGCCCCTGCCCTCTTCCCCGAGCCGGTTGGCCTTGGGCACCTCCACGTCCTCGAAATACACCGTGTTGATCTCCTGAAAGCCCTCCACCGGCTGGTCCAGCGTGATGATCGGCTTGACCGTGACGCCGGGGGACTTCATGTCGATCAGCAGGAAGCTGATGCCGAGTTGACGCCGCTCCTCGGTGCTGGTGCGTACGAGGCAGAAGATCCAGTCGGCGTGCTGGGCCAAGGTGGTCCAAGTCTTGACGCCGTTGACCAGGTAGTGGTCGCCCTTGTCCTCCGCCTTCATGCGCAGGGAGGCCAAGTCCGATCCGGAGCCCGGCTCGGAGTAGCCTTGGCACCACCAGACCCGCGAATGGAGAATGTCCGGCAGAAAGCGCTGCTTTTGCTCCTCGGTGCCAAACTTCATGATGACCGGGGCGACCATCGTGATGCCAAAAGGCAGCACTCGAGGCGCTCCGGCGCGAGCCATTTCCAAGTCAAAGATGTAGTTCTGGGTGGCGGTGAAGCCTGCCCCACCGTGCTCGACCGGCCAATTCGGTGCCGCCCAGCCCCGTTCGGCGAGCTTTTGCTGCCAGCGCACCTGCTCCGCCTTGGAGACGCGGGCCAACGCGCTGCGGGCGCGCCGCTCACGGGCTGCCTCGGGCCAGGCTTCATCGAGCCAAGCCCGGACTTCGCGTTGAAACTCGCGGTCTTCAGCGGAAAAGGAAAAGTCCATAAGCGCCTTTGATCTCGAGGTGAGCCGCAAATGGGGCTAACCGTGCGCTCCGATAATGCACACGGCCGCGACGTTGCTCATGGGTGAGCCGCCCAGGTTGTGGGTCATGCCAATGGACGGGTCCGGGATCTGCCGCTCCTCTGCCCGGCCCTGCAACTGCAAGTACATTTCGTAGAGCATTCGGATGCCGGAGGCGCCGATGGGATGGCCGAAGCACTTCAGGCCGCCGTCGATTTGGCAGGGAATCTGGCCGTCGGCGTCGTAGAAGCCGTCCATCACGTCCTTAATGGCGCCGCCCTCCGGGGAGAGCTGCAAGTCCTCCATGGTGACCATTTCGGTGATGGAGAAGCAGTCGTGGCATTCGAACAGGCTTACCTGCTCGCGCGGCTTGCTGATGCCCGCCTCTTGGTAGGCTTTCTTGGCGGCGATGCGGGTGGTGTGGAAGTAGCTGCCGTCCCAGGAGTTGTGCCCCGACTCAGAGCCGTTGGACAGCGACAGCTGCAGTGCCTTGACCGAGACGATGTTCTCCTTGCCGAGGCTCTTGGCGATTTCCGGGGTGGTGACGATGGCAGCCGCCGCCCCGTCGCTGACGCCGCAGCAGTCGAACAGGCCCAAGGGCTCGGCAATCATGGGCGCGTTCAGGGCGTCCTCTTCGGTGATTTCGCGGCGCAGGTGCGCCTTCGGGTTCTTGACGCCGTTGGCGTGGCTCTTCACTGAGATGTGGGCGATGGCGCGCTTTAGGTCATCGCGCAGAACGCCATGCTTGGCCCGGTAAGCGCTGGCCAACTGCGCGAAGTTGCCCGGCGCGGAGCCGTTCGCCGACCACTGCGGTGTGAGGGTTCCGCCCAAGCCCCCCGGCAAGCCGCCGTAGCCGGTGTCCTTGAGCTTCTCGACGCCCAACGCCAAGGCGATGTCGCAGGCCCCGGATGCGACGGCGTACACGGCGCCGCGGAAGGCTTCGGAGCCCGAGGCGCAGAAGTTCTCCACCCGGGTGACCGCGATGTTCGGCAGCCGCAGGGCGATGGACAGCGGCAACCCGCCCTTGCCGACGTTGATCTCCTCATAGTGGGTGGAGAACCAAGCGGCGTCGATTTCGCTGACATCCACCCCGGCATCGCCGATGGCTTCGTTGAACGCCTCCACCATGAGTTCCTCCGCACCGCTCTCCCAGCGCTCGCCAAAGCGCGAGCAGCCCATGCCGAGAATGGCAACCTTGTCCTTGATGCCCGTGGCCATAATCAATGCTCCTTGGTCATTAACCCGCAAATTGTTCCAAATAGTACACAACCCAGCTCAATTTGTGGCGGGCTGTCGGCCAGTCACGCTGCAACCGCCGGGGTGGCCTTCCAGAAGTAGCGCACGAAGCCCCGCCGGGAATCCATCGACTTGATGCGAAACACCATGCGCACCGGCATGCCCACTTCGATGCCGCCCACCGTGACATCGGTGAAGTCGGTCATGAAGCGGCCGCCCTCCTTGAAGGTGATCATGCCGTAGTGACTGGGCGGGTCCGCGGTATAGGCAAGATAATCTGCCGACCAAGTCAGAACGCTCGCCGGTTCATCGCGGAATGAATAGGGCTCCTGGGTGCCATGGGCGCGGCACTGCGGGTTCACGCACACTTCCGTGCGCGGAAACTGCAGCGCCCCGCATTTGGTGCAGCGCCCGCCCACCAAGCCGAGCAGCATGTCGCGCTTGCGGTAGGTCACCGACAGTGCGGTCTTGTAGTCGTCGTTCTCCGCCCGCATGCCCTTTTCCAGCCGAATCAGGTCGTTGAAGGCGAGAAACTTCTGGTAGTTGTCCTCCGGCTGCCGGTTGGCCAAGGCATCACTGACGCCTTGGGCGCTCTTGAATTGCGCCAGCGCCTCGGTGGCCCTCAGCACGACCGCGTCACAGCCCTGGCCGAAGCCCGCCAGCAACAGCAGGTCGCCGGGCTGGGCCCGGGTTTCCAGGACGTGCAGCAGCATGACCAAGGGATGGGCCGCACCGGCCTCTCCCATTGCCCCGGCCAAGTTGTCGGCAAGGGCCTCCGGGCGCAGCCCGACCTGCCGAGCAATGCCCGCCACCGCCCGACCAATGGTGCTGGGCATGATGAAGTGATCGACATCAGCAGCGGCAACGCCCGCCTTGGCCAGCGCCTGGTTGATGCAGGGCGGCACGATCTTGGCGAGGCCCTCGTCGCGAATCCAGCGCTCCTCCCAAGTGTAGTCATATGCTTCGGTGGCGCTGCGGAAATGATCGACGAAGTCCACGGTGGCGCTTTGCGCGGCGACGAACTCGGCCAACAGGCCCTCGGTGCCGATGGCCAGCGCCGCGGCACCGTCGCCATAAGCCAACTCGCCCGGGCTGCCCGCCTTCACCCGGCGTTTTTCGCTGGCCACCACCAGCGCCCGATCGTAAAGGCCGCCCTGAACGGCGCCCAGCGCCTGAATGAACGCCGAGACGCCCGCCCTTTGGCTCGACCCCAGATCCACGGATGCAATCGATTCGGGCAGCGACAGCGCGGTGCTGACGATGCCGGCGTTCTGGCGATCCGCGAACGGTGCGCTGGTACTGGCGAAGTAGAGCGCCTCGGGCGCAGTCGCGCCGCTGTTCAAACAACTCCGGGCCGCCTCGACGGCCATGGTGACGGCGTCCTCATCCCAATTGCACATGGCCCGCTCGCCGCGTCCCCGCCGGGCCAGCCCCGGATCTGCCCAGACGTGCGCATCAACAATGGCCTGGCGAACCAAGCGCCGCTTTGGAATGTAGCCCCCGAAGGCGGTAATGCCGACCACGCAACCTCCCCTATGCAAGTTCACGCAAATGAAGGCCCGATTTTAGGCGAGGCGCCGAACGGGCGGCAATGATTCCGGCATAATTCACATATGACGGCGGACATTGAATCGGTAAAGGCGTTTTTTCTGGCGCTGCAGGGGGACATTTGCGCCGCTCTTGAGGCACTTGACGGCACGGCCCGCTTCTCCTTGGAGCGGCTGCCCCAGTCCGGCGGTGGATTCGGGCAGCCCCGGGTGCTGCAGGATGGTCCCGCCATCGAGAGGGCCGCCGTCCAATTCACCCACAGCGTCGGCGAATCCCTGCCGCCGGCGGCCAGCGAGCGCAACCCGCACCTGGCCGGCGCCCCTTTCCAAGCCGCCGCCATCTCGGTGATCGTGCATCCGCGCAATCCCTATGTGCCCACCACCCACATGAACCTGCGCTTCTTTCGGGTGGATGCCGACCGGCCCGCCTGGCACTTCGGCGGCGGCTTCGACCTGACTCCCTACTACGGCTTCCTTGAGGATTGCCTGCACTGGCATCGCACCGCAGCCGAAGCCGCGGGTGAGCACTACCCCGGCATGAAGCAGGCTTGTGACGACTACTTCCACCTCGGCCATCGTAGTGAGAGCCGCGGCATCGGCGGGCTGTTCTTCGACGACTGGCGCACTGGCGGCTTCGCAGCGAGCTTCGCCTTGGTCAAAGCCGTGGGCGAGGCCTTCCTGGGCGCCTACCGCCCCATCTTCGAACGCCGCCATGGGATGGACTATGGCGAGGCGGAACGGGAGTGGCAGCTTGCTCGGCGCGGACGCTACGCGGAATTCAACCTCGCCATCGACCGCGGCACGCGCTACGGCCTGCAAAGCGGGCGGCGGATCGAATCAGTGCTGGCCTCCCTGCCTCCCTTGGTGCGTTGGGGCTACAACCAAGCGCCCGCCGCAGGCACCCGTGAGGCGGAGTTGCTGGCCTTCTACTTGCAACCAAAAGACTGGTTAAGCCTCGGCCCTTGAAATTTCACTAACCTGTCACGCAACCGCGATAGGGTCACTCACTGTTTTATCGCACCAGCGGCTGAGACCTTGATCGACTTTCAATGCCTGAAAATCCCCGAGGCAGCCAAAAGGGAACTGCGTTTCCTGTTTCTTGCCAAGCACGCCTTGAGCAACGGCGCACCGGATGCGGAAGACGGCAACCATGCCAACTATCACCATGAGATGCTGAAAACGCTGCGGGAAATCGGTTTGCAGGTCACCGCCGCCAACCGGTTTCAGGCACTCTACGAAAAGCCCGAATTTGACTTTCTGATCACGCTGTTCAATCGAGCGGGTTTCCACAACAGCGAAATGTTCGCGCCGTTGTTCGGGGAATTCCACCGGGTTCCCTACTTGGGCGCGGCACCCATAATTCGGGGCGCAACCGACAACAAGCACTTCATGAAGCGCATAGTCCAAGCCCTCGGCATCCGGACGCCACGCTGGAAGTTCTATCCAATCGGCAGTTCGGATCGCACGGCGCCGGGATTCGAAACGGATGCGCTGATTGTCAAACCAAACGCCAGTTCCGCGTCCTGGGGCATTGAGGTCACGTCCGACTGGGTTCATGCGGCACGGCACATTTCGGATTTGCATCGGCAAGGCCATGACGTCATCGTCGAGGACTACATTGATGGCACCGATGTCGCCGTGCCCATCATCGGATCGGTAAAGCCCCGTTACCTGCCCGTCATCGAGTATCGGTCCCCGTCGGGCGCGGTGCGATCCTATGCGTGCAAACGCGGTCTTGCCGCAATCGATGGAGAGCAGATGCTGGTTGCCGAAGCGGGGGTCATGGCAGGATTGCAACCGCTGTGTGATGCCATTGTCCCCGAGATCTGGCCATTCGACTACGGGCGAATCGAGTTTCGAATCGCCCCCTCCCCCGCGGGGGGCGCACCCCACTTCATCGAAGTTAACCTGAACTGCAACCTGTCCTCGACCAAGGCCGTTGCCAGATCGGCGCAGAGCATCGGCGTCAGCCATGCGGCGCTTGTAGAGACCATTCTGTGCCACAGCCTGTTGCGCCAGGGTGTCATCACCGAATGCGCGGGCCAACCGCTGCCACGGATGCCGACGTGCGCTACACCGCGATAGTGATGGCAGCGCAACGCCCCGGCGAGCACCCCTTGGCAGGCGCAGCCGACAATGGCCACAAATGCCTGATCGACCTGCACGGCCAGCCCATGATCGCATGGGTTTTGGATACGCTTCTGAATGCGCCAATGGTCGATAAGGTGCTGATTTCCATTGAAAACAGCACCATCCTTAACCACGTCCCATCAATTGCGTCAACTCGGTTGGAAAATCGCGTGGAGATCGTGGAGAGTGGCGAGAACCTGTACGCGAGCGTAAACAACGCGCTTGCCCGGCGCGGCGCCGCCTTCTTCCCGGCCCTGATCACCACGGCCGACAATCCCTTGCTCACCGTCGACATGTTGACGCACTTTTGCGCTGAGTTGGAGTCCAGGCACGCCGAGGCCGCGTTGGCGATGACGCGGGCGACCGTGCTGCGAAGCAAGTATCCGGACGGCCAGCAACGATTTTACGCGTTCGGGGACGGGGAGTACGCGAACTGCAATCTCTATGCGCTAGCCCATGAGCACACGCTTGCAGCCGCGAAAATCTTCAAGGGAGGAGGCCAGTTCCGGAAGAAGGCTTACCGCATGCTGCGCGCATTCGGCCCCATCAACGTTATCCGCTACCAGCTTGGGACACTGACCCGCAAGGACTTTGAGGATCGTTTGTCCAAGTCCTTGGGCCTGCGTTTCACCTGTGTGGAGATGCCCTATGCCGAAGCGCCCATTGACGTGGACAACGAGCGCACTTTGCGCATCGCCCGATCGATTCTCGCAGGGCGCACTAGGCGGGACAGGGAGGCCAGTTAAGGCGGCACCACCTCCAGCCGGTCCTCGACCGAGGCGACACCCTTGACGGCACCGGTGATCTCCAAGGCGCGTAGGCGCATCTCCTCGCTCTCCACCCGGCCATGCAGGCTGACCACGCCTCGCTTCACCTCCACGTTGAGGCGAAACCCGTTGACGTCCTTGGCCGCCATGAGCTGGGTCTTGACCTTCACCTGAATGGCCGAATCGTCGGTTAACTCGCCCACCGTGCGTTTCTTTCCGTCGCGGTAGCTCTGGCAGCCCGCCGCCACAAGGGCTAAGCACAGGAGCGCGCAAGCCATTCCCCGCCCCGACCAAGGCAGGTTGCCGAACCCAGCGGATCCTCGCCGATCGGTGTTTTCAGCACGACCGGTGAAACCAAAATAAGGGCGTTCAGTCTTCATGTCCCAAGCTTCCATTGCCAATGCGCAGGCGCGATGGCGTATATTCTAGTTCCTCGCAACGCCCACCGGGAGACTAGGATTTCACTATGCAAGATCACATCACTTTGGTCGAGGGCCTGCAGTTTCCCGAAGGCCCCATTGCCATGCCGGACGGCAGCGTCATCGTCGTGGAGATTGCCCGCGGCACCCTCTCCCGGGTGCGGGATGGCCAAATCGAGGTGGTCGCCGACCTCGGCGGCGGTCCCAATGGTGCCGCCATCGGTCCCGATGGCCGCTGCTACGTCTGCAACAACGGCGGCTTCACTTGGGTGGAACGGGGTGGCCGGCTGTTTCCATCCGAGCAAGCAGCCGACTACAGCGGCGGACGCATCGAGGCGGTGGACTTGGCCAGCGGCCACTCGGAAGTGCTCTACACCCACTGCGACGGGGAGCCCCTCAAAGGGCCCAACGACATCGTCTTCGATTCCGAGGGCGGATTCTGGTTCACCGACCACGGCAAGACCCGCGCCCGGGACCGGGACCGCACCGGGGTCTTCTATGCCGCTGCGGACGGCTCGTCCATCAAGGAAGCCATCTTTCCCTTGGAAGGCCCCAATGGCATCGGCCTGTCGCCCGGCGAAGATGAGCTCTATGTCGCGGAAACCCCCACCGGACGGGTGTGGGCCTACGAGCTTGCCGCACCCGGCAAACTGAAGGGCGAACGGCGCGACCGTCCCGATGGTGGCCGCTTGCTGCCCGGACGCCCGGGCTACTTTCTGTTCGACTCAATGGCCGTGGACGCCGAGGGCAACGTCTGCGTGGCCACCATCGTTGACGGCGGCATCACCATCCTCTCGCCCAAGGGCGAGCCCGCCCGCCACGTGCCCTGCCCCGATCCCCTCACCACCAACATCTGCTTCGGCGGCCCGGACCTGAAGACGGCCTACATCACGCTGTCTTCCACGGGCAAGTTGATCGCCATGCCCTGGCAGACACCGGGCGCACCGCTCAACTTCCTGCCGCGGCAGTAGTTGCGGCCCCCACAGCCAATACAAGGAACGAATCATGAAAGTCATCATTGCCGGAACCCTTGACCTTAAGGATCCAAGCCAAGTCAAGGAGATGCTGCAAAGCGCCCGCCCGCACATTGAAGGTGCCCTACAGGAAGAGGGCTGCATCGCCTACGACTGGACCGAGGACCACCTGGTCCCCGGCCGAGTGCATGTTTACGAGGAATGGACCTCATCGGAGACGCTCGAAGCGCACCTGCAAGGCCACTGGTATCGGGACATGGGCGCACACCTCGGCCGCTATCCGCGCAAGGCCACCAACAACGTGATCAAGAAGTACCGCGTCGATCACGAGGAGCCGGTGTACGACGACACCGGCGTGGCCCGGGGGCACTTCCTCACCGCGCCCTAAGCGGAGGTTTTGGCGGAACGGCCCGGGCTAAGCCCATGCCAGCGGTCAATCACGGCTGGTGGGTCGTAGCCGGGCTGTTCCTCATCCTGACCGTTTCATCGGGCTTCGGCTTCTACAACCACTCCGTCTATCTCAACGCGCTGTCCGCGGACGGCGCCTTCTCCGTTGCCGACGTCTCGGCGGCCATCAGCTTCTACTTCCTCGCTGGCGGCGTGGCCGGCATCGGCGTCGCCCGACTGATCGACCAAGTCGAAGTCCGTCGCATCATGATCGCCGGCGCAGCCATCGCCGGCGTCGCCCTAGCGCTGCTCGGCCAAGCCCGGGAACTATGGCAGTTGCACGGCCTGTTCATACTGTTCGGCATTGGCAACACCGGCGTTTCCATCGTCATTGCCACCACCTTGGTCACCCGCTGGTTCCCGGGCCGCAATCGCTCCATCGCCCTCTCCCTGGCCTCCACTGGGCTGTCGTTCGGCGGCGTGATCTTCACCCCCATGACCGCCTTCCTGCTGGATCGCATGGCTTTTGAACCGGTCGCCGTGGGGTTGGGCGCGGCCTTCTTCCTCCTGACCGCGCCGGTCGCGCTGCTGGTCGCCCGCCTGCCGGACGCCGAGGCGGAGGCAACAAAGGCCACGGAGGAGGTCGGGCCATGGCTGCTGGGCAAAGCCTTGGCCACCCGCTTCTTCGTGCTGCTGACGCTGGCTTACATCCTGTGCTTCCTAGCCCAGGTAGGCGGCATCGCCCACCTCTACAACTACGCCGAGGCCGCTCACGGCTACGCCATTGCGGCCCAAGCGGTGCAGGTCTTGGCGGTCACAAGCGTCATCGGCCGCTTCCTGGGCGGCTGGCTGTTGACCCGCGTCTCCATTCGCGCCTTTGCACTGGCCTGCTCCGTGCTGCAGGCCGCCGGACTGGCCGGCCTCGCCCTGGCCGACACGCCTTGGCAGGTCCTGCTGGCCGCTGCCGCCTTTGGCGCTAGCGTCGGCAACCTGCTCATGCTGCAGCCCCTCTGGCTGGCGGACGCCTATGGCGTGAAATCCTACCCACGCATTTTCTCCGTCGCCAACGCCTGCGCGGTGGTGGGCGTCGCCAGCGGGCCGTTCGTCCTAGGGCAGGCTTACGCCGCTATCGACTACAGCTTCGCCTACTGGGTCGCGGCATTCACCGCCGTAGCAGCTTTCGGCTGCATGGCCGCAGCGGGGAGCAGGCCCATAGCTCCTCAAACGAACAAGAGGCATTAGCCTGCGCGGTAGCGGTTCACGGCTGTAAAGTCCCGATTCAAAAGCGCAGTTTCATAGACATTGGGTGCGGGCTGCGCCCACCTACCAAGGTTTCAATTCGTCCAGCAGGTCGGCCAAGGCAACGGCGCGTATCCTTGGCGCCATGTCGAATGAGTGCCGTCCGGCATGAATGACAAACAGGTGCTGCAGCCGCAATTCGGCCAAAGCGGTTCGCATCGACCGGGTGACGGTCGGCGCCGATGTGCGCTTAACTTCAAATCCCCAGCGCTTCGTGCCGCGAACCACCAGCAAGTCGAGCTCCGCGCCAGTGTGGGTCGCCCAAAAGAAGCACTCGTGAGGTCGAACGGACAGCAGCGACGCCACTTGGAAAATCACGAACCCCTCCCAAGATGCGCCGACTTTGGGATGTGCGTCTATATCTGCCTGATTGATCACGCCCAGCAACGCGTGCAACAAGCCGGAGTCCGCAAGGTAAACCTTCGGCACCTTGACTTGACGCTTCTTCAGGTTTTCGTGCCATGGCTGAAGCTGCCTCACGACGAGCGCGGATTCCAAGACATCAAGATAGTGGCGTATGGTTGTGTGACTTACGCCAAAGTTCCGGGCGAATTCGGAGGCGTTCCAAGCCTGACCGTGATAGTGGGCCAGCATCGTCCAGAACCGCCGGAGCGTGGTGGCGCCGATCCGGATTCCCAGCTGCGGCAAATCCCGTTCCAGAAACGTCGCGATGAAGTCTTCCCTCCACTCCCAACTCCGGATGTTGGACGACGCTAAGAACGACCGCGGAAAGCCGCCGCGAAGCCAGAGCTTTGAGCGGCTCTTAACACCCACTTCCTGCAAGGAGAATCCAAGGAGAGTATGCTGCGCCAAGCGTCCAGCGAGGGTTTCGCTTCCTTGCCGGAGCAGTTCCGGCGAAGCACTGCCTAGGACTAGGAACCGTGCGCGAATGGGTCGGCGGTCCGCCAGTGCGCGAAGCAACGGAAAGAGATTCGGCATACGTTGAATCTCATCCAGTACAACGAGCCCCCTAAGCGGTTCCAGCGCCAACTCCGGGTCCGCCAACCGAGCGAGGTCGCCTGGCCGCTCCAAGTCGAATGTGTGGGAAGGCTGCCGCCACTGGCCTCGAAGCGCCTCAGCCAACGTCGTCTTGCCAATCTGCCTGGCGCCGAGAATGGCTACGACAGGATTGTCCCGAAGGAGCGTACGCACTCGGGAAAGTTGTTGGGGACGCAAAATCATACGCGAATACTACCTTGAAATCTGATGGATAGACACTCAAATTTCAAGGTAGGCCCAACATCCGAACGCACTCAGCGAAGCCACCTGAGTCTCGGCCTTGGCAACTTCAGCACCCCCGACGGCGCGACAGATCGAGCCATTGAGGACGTGTTGACGGCTGCTGCCCAAGCCTCAGTTGCTGACTGGTGCCTACGGGGACCGGTTTGGCATAGGCCGCGTCAATCGCCACGGCCTGAAGAGCCAGATGCTCTTGGAGCCCGGATTTCCTAGCCAAAGCTTGCCGGAGAACCGCGTCCGTAGGCTAAGATGGCACCTTCCATCCGGCCACAGGCGAGAGTCCAGCTCTTGGAAACCCACGCACAAGACGAACTGCTTGCCGCCGTGGACGCCTACAATCGCGGTGACTACCGGGAAGTGCTGCCCGCTCTCCAGCGTCTCGCCAAACGCGGTGAAGCGATCGCGCAGCACCTTCTTGGTCAAATGCACCTGCACGGAGAAGGCGTGGCGCAAGATCCCGTCCAAGCCACCCGCTGGTTTCGGAGGGCTGCGGCACAGGGACAGGCCGAGGCGCAGTTCGACCTAGGCGTGTGCTACACCGATGGCCAGGGCGTTCCCCAAGACCAAACGCAAGCCGCAAAGTGGTTCCGCAAGGCAGCCCAACGCGAAGACCCGTACGCCCAGTTCAACTTAGGCACTTGCTACGCTCGGGGTGAAGGCGTCCGCCAAGACTATGCGCGAGCCGCACAGTGGTTCCGCAAAGCCGCTGAGCAGGAGCACCCCGATGCGCAGTTCAACCTAGGCATCCTGTACGACACGGGCAAGGGGCTGCCCCAAGACAGCGCCCAAGCTGCCCGATGGTTCCGCGAGGCCGCAGAGCAGGGACAGGTTGACGCCCAGTTGACCTTGGGCCTCCACTACACCAAAGGGCGAGCAGTGCCTCAAGACCCTGCCCAAGCTGCCCACTGGTTCCAAGCCGCGAACTGGATGCGCAAGGCCGCCGAACAGGGGCACACGGAAGCCCAATACCTCTTGGGGCTTATGCTCGCCGATGGCACCGGCGTGGAACAAGACAGCGTCCGCGCCTACGCTTGGCTCAACCTGAGCGCAAACCGCGGGGATGAAGACGGTGAGGCCGACCGTGACAGCCTCGCCGAAACCATGACGCCTGAGCAAATTTCACAAGCGAAGGCGCTGAGCCGGGAACTGGATTCCAGCATCAAGCGCTGACAGTAGCAGCGGACACAGGGCACCTAGTGTTTCCGCATCGAGTGACACATCCCAGTGCGCCTGCTATGCTCCCGTTTGTTGTTGGTGACCCAGAAACGTGAGGCCACAGGGTTCCCATGCAAGTGTTCATAAGCCATTCCCACACCGACGCGGCGCTCGCGGCTCGGATATCGAGGGGGCTTGAGGAAAGCGGGCTGAAGGTCTGGGACCCGGACCGCGACCTGCTGCCCGGCGACAACTGGGCGGGAAAGATTGCACGCGCTTTGGAAGAGTCCGAGGCCATGATCGTGCTCCTAACCCCGGCTGCCGTGAATTCCCCCCACGTGAAACGAGATGTCGAGTACGCTCTCGGCGCCAAGAACTACTCCAACCGCCTTATTCCCGTGGTAGTCGGCGACCCTGACCTGTTTCGCTCCCCCGACGTTCCATGGATCCTTAGGCGCATGCCTTGTGTGGAGCTGGAGGATGGCGAGGCCAGCCTGCCCCAAGTCGAACCAATCGCCGATGCGATCCTCAGCCGCGCCTGAGCAAGGCGCTTTGGCCAGAGTTACGTGCCAAACGAAGTTTTTCTGTCCCATTCGAGCACTGACCGCCCCTTCGTAATCAAGTTGGCGACAGTGCTACGGCAGCACGGGATTCCAGTTTGGTACAGCGACACGGATATCAGGGGCGCTCAGCAATGGCACGACGAAATCGGTACCGCTCTCGCAGATACAGATGATCGACTTCGAGCACGATTTCAACCACGGCTGTCGCGACTTGCTTCGCATCTGGGGAACCGGCTACCGCGTCGCCAACCTCTAGCCGGAGTCAGCCCAAAGGTTGCGACACTTGGGCTATAGTGCCCCGCGCAAGCTCGCTTGGAGACACACGACATGGGCAACGCCACCCGCTGGGCTCGCGTTCCAAAGCTCCGCAAGGACGACCCGGCCCCTGTCCTGACCATGAAGGAACGGGACAAAGCGGTGCAACAGGCGTGCCGGGCCGCGATGCGCATCCTCAAGGATCGCGCCAAGCTGGCAGGTTCCGCCACGCCCCTCGATGAGCCCGTCCCGCTGCCCGAATCCTCCCGCAAACTGATCCGCCGCCTTGCCAAGCAGCGCAGGGAGAGGCTGGCGGCCGAAAGGCGTGGCTGACGTGCAGGATCCCGTCACTGTCGCCCGGAGACTGGCCGACGCACTTGAAGCGGAGGGGCTGCCCTACGCGGTGGGCGGCGCCCTCGCGTTGAGTTACTACGCGCCCCCTAGGGGAACCGTGGATGTGGACATCAACGTGTTCATCGCGGTTCCCGGCGATATAGACAAGGCTCTCGCCTGCCTCGTCGCCTGCGGCTTTGAGCCGGACGACCGCTCCACCCTGCATCGAACGGCCACTGATGATGGACAGTTCAGGGGACGTGTCGATGGCATGCGGGTCGATGTGTTTGTGCCGGCCATCGACTTCTACGCGGCTTTGGAGGAAGGGCGGCGACAGGTTCTCATCGCCGACCAGCCCGGCTGGATTCTTGGTCCAGAAGACTTGGCCGTTCTGAAGATGATGTTCTTTCGCCGAAAGGACCTCGCCGATGTGGAGGCGCTGGTCCACGCCCAAGGCGCCAGCCTCGACCTCGCTGCGACCCGTGCGCAACTGGTCGCTTTAATGGACGAAGACGACGAGCGGGTGCGCGAATGGGACAGCATCGTTGCCAGTCGCACCCTCCCCGGCTCTTGAGCAATCGATGACCACAGGCCACGGCCACCGATACGCCCTTCCACCCGGCCACCGCCTCGGCGAGTATCGCATCGACCGCTACCTCGGATCGGGCGGCTTCGGCATCACCTACCTCGCCACCGACGAGAACCTGAACCTCCAGGTGGCCATCAAGAAGTACCTGCCCTCCGACCTCGCCATGCGGGATGCGGACAACTCAGTGGTGGTCAAGACCGCCGAAGACGAGGACGACTTCGAGTGGGGCCGCGAGCGGTTCCTGGACGAAGCCCGCTCACTGGCCCGCTTCAACCACCCCAACATCGTCCGCGACCAGCGCTTCTTCGAGGCCCACGGCACCATCTACATTGTGATGGACTACGTCCAGGGCGAACCGCTTTCTGAGGTGCTGGAACGCAAAGGCAGCCTGACGGAGGCTGAGATTCATCAAGTGGTCCTGCCCCTCGCAAATGGCTTGGCGGATATCCGCGATGCTGGCCTTCTGCACAGGGGCATCAAGCCCACCAACATCATCACATCGTCGCCACCCGATGCTAGGCCTAGTCCGCCTTCACGAGCTCGAAGACCTCCCCGACACCGTGCCCGAGCGTACGTCTAAGGCTACTCTACAGTTCGTCTCTGTGGGGACAGATGAAGCAGGCATCTCATCTCGAACCAAATTTTCCGGCGGGATAGCGCTTCCCACAATCCAAACATCCCGGTAAGATGCCCACCATCATTGGCAAGACTCTTGTTGGGGGAGTGCACAGTGCGAAGAATCATCGGTGGCCGCGCTTCGGATGAAGGCGAAGAGCAAATCAACCTGACGCCCATGCTCGACGTGGTGTTCATCATGCTGATCTTCTTCATCGTCACCGCCACCTTCGTCAAGGAGGTGGGGCTGGACGTCAATCAGCCGGATGATGAGAAGCCCAAGACGGTCGATCCGGACAAGAAGAGCATCGTCGTGCGCATCAGCAACCGGGACCGCATCGTCATCGCCCAACGGGACGTGGACTTGCGTTCGGTGCGGGCCAACATCGAGCGGCTGCATGCGGAAAACCCGGAAGCGCCGGTGATCATCCAGCCCCATCCGGATTCCCAAACCGCCACCATGATCCATGTGATGGATTCGGCCCGCCTAGCCGGAGTCTTCAACGTCTCATTGGCGTCTAATTGACGTTACAGACGTCCAATCAAGCCAATGATGGCGCCGGTTAGGCAGGAAACTAAAGTGCCTGAAATCAACGTCTTAGATCCCAAATCTAAGAAATCAGGTCGTCTCTCGGGCACTAGGGCCGACAGGCCGCCGATCAGAATGCCCAGACTCCCGAAGTTGGTGAAGCCGCACAGCGCATAGGTCAGGATCAGGCGGGACTGGTCGCTGAACTCCGCCGGCTCCAACGCGGTTAGCTGCAGGTAAGCCACCAGCTCATTCAACACCAGCTTGGTGCCGAGCAGGCTGCCCCCGGCTTGGGCTTCGCTCCACGGCACGCCAATCAGCCAGGCCACGGGCGCGAAGACCCAGCCCATCGCCCGCTCGAGGGTCAATGCGGCACCGCCAACCTGAAGGTTGGAGAGCCCGATGTTGACCAGCGCCACCAGGCTCACCAACACGATCAGCATGGCGCCGATGTACAAGGCCAAACGCAGGCCGTCGGCGGTGCCCCGGGTGATCGCATCCATGGTGCCCGCGTAGCTCAACTCAACTTCCGTCTCGTCCGCATCCGTCGCGCCATCCATGGGAATCATCAGCCTGGAGATGAGGATGGCACCGATGACGTTGATGACGGAGGCCACCAAGATGTGCCCCAAGGCCCCGTCGATGACATCGCGCAGCACACTCGCGTAGAGCACCATGATCGACCCGGAAATGGTCGCCATGCCGCAGGTCATGACCGAAAACAGTTCGGAACGGGTCAGTTTGGCCAGATAGGCGCGGATGACCAGGGGCGCTTCCGCCATGCCCAGGAATAGGCTCGCCGCAGCGGCGGTGCCGACCGCGCCGCCAACGCCCAGCGTGCGCCGCAGCACCGCCCCAAAGGCCCGTATGACCGCAGGCAGGATGCGCCAATGCCACAGGATGGCGACCAGCGCGCTGAACACCAGGATCTGCGGCAGGACCCGAAAGGAGAACAGGTACAGGGCGCTTTCGACGTTCACCTCGAAGGGAACCGGGCCACCGCCGAGATAACCAAACACGAATCCGGTGCCGGCTTGGGTGGCCTGCTCCACGGCGCGAACCAAGCCATTGACGGCCAGCAGCAGTTCGCTCAGAACCGGAGCCTTGAGCAGCAGCGCCGCCAAGGCGAACTGCATGGCCAGCGCCGTGACCAGCATCCGCCAATCCAAGCCCCGGCGGTTTTCACTCACCAGCCAAGCGAGCCCCAATAGGACGGCGATGCCGAGGATTGCCTGCATGCCGCTATACTAGCCCGTCTCGCAGAAGGAGCAACGGGATGCCCGGTTTCGATGACAGCGTCGAGCAGCTTGCCGCCCTGCTGGCCGATGCGCGGCGAATCGTCTTCTTCACCGGGGCGGGCATCAGCACCGAGTCCGGCATCCCGGACTTCCGCAGCCCCGGCACCGGCCTGTGGAACCAGATCAAGCCCATTCAGTTCCAGGACTTCATCGGCTCCGAGGAAGTCCGTACCGAATCCTGGCGGCGGCGCTTCACCGGCGAGCGGCTGATGGAGAACGCCCAGCCCAACAAAGGCCATCTGAGCGTTGCCCGCTTAGTCGAGGAAGGCCGCTGCTTGGCGGTAATCACGCAAAACGTGGACAATTTGCACCAGGATGCCGGGGTGCCCAAGGAGCAGGTCATTGAGTTGCATGGCAACGCCAGTTACGCCACCTGCCTGTCCTGCGGCATACGCTATGAACTCGGCGATCTGGAGCGTCAATTCAAGCAACACGGGCGCGTTGAGCCGTGCGGGCGCTGCGGCGGCATCATCAAGTCGGCCACCATATCCTTCGGCCAGGCGATGCCGGAGCAGGCCATGCTGCGCGCCCAAGCGGCGGTGGAGGCGTGCGACCTGATGGTCGTCGCCGGCTCCTCGTTGGTGGTCTATCCGGCGGCGGGATTCCCGGAACACGCCAAGCGCCTGGGCGCCAAGCTCGCGATCGTCAATCGCGAGGAGACGCCGTTGGACGCCTTGGCCGACCTGGTGGTTCGCGGGGAAATCGGCCCGGCGTTGTCGTTCGCCGTGGGCATAAACTAAGCCTTGATTTCAGCGGATGGCCGGTGCGCCGCGCATAAGCCATCGGTCAATCTGCCGTCGCGCAGTCGCCAGCCGGTCGCTGAGAGGGCCGCCCACTTCCAGGTAGGGATGCCGTCCGTCGGCCAAGGCCCGTTGATAGCGGCGGTGCAGGTCCGAGCGCTCGCCGCCGCTCTCGCGCAAGGGATCCGGCGTCCACGGGATGTCCGGCCGGGTGAGCAGATAGGCGCGCGCGGAGCGGCCTGACAACGCCGCCGCGAGTTCCTCGGGCAGGACCCCAAACTTAACCTGCCACCAAATCTGAATGACCAGCAGGTCCGTGTCGCAAACCACCAACTGGGGCGACCCAGCAAGCGCTTCCGCTTCCAAACGCACCTGCTCCCGGGCGATGGCCAAGACCTCCTTCGGGCCATAAGGACGATTCGGGGTCAACTGAAGCCGTGCGGCCTCCGGCACCAGCGGAGCGTCGTAGTGATTCGCCAAGGCGGTTGCCAAGGTTGTCTTGCCGGTCGATTCGGACCCAGTCAGGCAGACGATGAGCGGATCAGTGCGCATGCCCCAGCGCCCTAGCAATGCCAACAAGCGGTGTTCATCGACCGTCCATCATACAGGCACGGGTTTGCGGCCTGTGGCAAAATGGGGAGTGGATTAGGAGGCAACGCCGCACCATGGCCAAGCGCATCGCCATTGTCGAGGATGACCCGGACCAGCGGGCGAACTACCGTGACGCCATCACCAAGAAGGGCTACGAAGTGGTCGCCTACGGCAGCCGCCGGGAAGCCCTGGAGCGGATGGACGGCGACCTGCCCGACTTGGTCATACTCGACATCATCCTCGGCGATGAAGTGGACGCGGGCTTTCAGCTCTGCCGGGAATTGCTCTTCAAGTCCCCTTCCCTGCCGGTCATCTTTCTAACCGAACGCATCAACGAGATCGACAAGATATCAGGCCTGCGGCTAGGCGCCTGGGACTACCTGCCCAAACCCATTTCCCTCGACTACCTGGCGGAGCGGATCTCCTCGCTGCTCAGGATCAACGAGGTGCGCGCCGAGAACGCCGAACGCGACAGTTCCACGGCCCGAAAAATCGGCCATCTCACCCTCGACCAGGACGCGCTGCTGGTTTCCTGGAAGGGTCAGCGCATTGACCTTTCCGGCACCGAGTTCCGAATGCTGGCCAAGCTGGTGCGGGTGCCCGGCCACGCCGTCAGCTATGAAACCCTCATGAACGCCACCATGCAGAGCCTGGTGACCAACAACACCATCAACACCCACATGCGCAACATTCGCAAGAAGTTTGAACGCTTGGACGCCAACTTCGCCTGCATCAAGAGCGAGTACGGCTTCGGCTACCGATGGCTGCCACCCTAGCAAAAAGACTGAATCCCTTGCGCGGCCCGCGCATCGGCACCAAGTTGATGCTGCTGAGCCTCACCCTGTTGGTGGTGCCCTGGTTCAGCTACCGCCAACTGCTGGAGATGGAGCGGCTGTTGGTGCAAGGCCAATCCCAAGCCCAGTTGCTGACCGCCGAAGGCATCTCCACGCTGTTCAACGGCCGTGAGGATCTGTTCAACGACCTGCCGGTGACCATTGAGGACTACGAGTCCCTGTTCGCCCACCCCCTCGAGGGCAACATCCGCCTTGACGGGCGCTACGACGATTGGGGCGAAGGCACCGAGGACCGGCTCTTAAGCTTCGGGCCGGCGACGTCGGACGATGGCGCCTTTCAACTGCTGCTCGGGGAGCGCGCCGGTCAACTGCATCTGTTCGTTCAAGTCAGGGACTCCGACCTCGTCTATCGCGACCCGGAGTATCTGCGCCTGGACAACGCCGACCATGTGCGCCTGTCCTACATCGGCTCCGACGGCGAGGACGGCCGCATCGGCCTGGTCTTCGCTGAGCCCGGGGTCGTCACCGCCTACGCCATGGACGCGGATTGGCGATTCGCCACCACCGGCACCGCCGAAGCGGACGTGCTGGGCTTCGTGGAAGTGGGCGAGTCCGGGTGGTCGATGGAGTTTCGCCTGCCCTTGGATCGCTTGGGTTCACGCCGCTACTTCGGCGTCTCGGTCGCCGACGTGGATGACCCCGTTGCCCGGGCACCGCTCAAGTTGGCGCAGACCCTGCCCAAGGCCGGCAAGGAGAGCTTCAACCTGATCGTGCTGCGCTCCCCGGAAGTGCTCAACATCATTCAAGGGCTCGGATACTCCGGCGCCCGCATCCTGGTCATCGACGCCCAGCAGCGAGTGCGGGCCGAAGCCGGCGCCCAACTCCCGGAAGCCGCTGGCCCGAGCCCGGACGAAGGCACCGCTCCGGGCCTGATCCAACAAGGCTTCGAATCGATACGACCCGTTCTGCACCGCTTCACCACGTTTGAATCCCTGGAGGCGGAGCGCGGCGGCGGATCGGTTGAAAACTCCGCTGCGGACATCATCAGCGCCACTCTCGCGGGCCGGCCGGCCGCCACCCGGCGCCGGTTGGACAACGAGCTTGAAGTCATCATGGCGGCGCATCCCATCGTCTCCAAGGATGCCGTGATCGGCACGGTCGTGGTGGAGCAGAACATCGATGACATCTTGAGCTTTCAGCGTGAGGCCCTCGAGCAGGTCATCCTGCTGTCGGTGGCCGCATTGATCGCGGTGTTCGCCGCCCTGCTGGCGTTCGCTGGACGCCTCGCCTGGCGCATTCGCCAATTGCGCCGCGAGGCCAGCGCCGCCATCGACCAGCATGGACGGCTGAGAGCAAGCGCTCTGCGCAGCGAAATCGGCTCCGGGGACGAAATCGGCGACTTGGCCCGCAGCTTCTCCAACACGCTCTCCAAGCTGCATCAGCACAATCACTTCCTGGAAAACATGCCGCGCACCCTGCGCCATGAAATCAACAACCCGCTCAACACCCTGAGCACTTCCCTGCAGAATCTCGCCGAGGAAAGCCCGGGCGTACAGGGCAGCAAGTATCTGGCAAGCGCCAAAAACGGCGTGATCCGCATCGGCTCCATCGTGCAAAACCTCTCTGATGCCGCCAATCTCGAAGAGTCGCTAAAGGCCGAGGAGCTGGAAGTCGTCGATATTCAGAAGTTGATCGAAAGCTACGTGGCCAACTGCGCCGCTGGCCACCCGGACTGTGAATTCGTGTTTCGCGGCTTGCGGGAGCCCGCCTACGCGGAGGTGTCCGACTACCGGATCGAGCAACTGCTCGACAAGATCATCGACAACGCCATCGACTTTCACCGAAGCGGCTCGCCAATCACCGTCCAGCTCGATGTCCAGCGCGACTATCTGCGCATCACGGTGGCCAACCGAGGGCCAATCCTGCCGGATCAGGTGGGCAAGTCGGTGTTCGACTCCATGGTCAGCAACCGTGGGCCGCACAATCGGCTGCATTTCGGATTGGGCCTGTATGTGGTGCGCATCATCGCCGAACACCACGGCGGCTTCGTGCGGGCACTGAACCTGACCGACAACAGCGGTGTCGCCATCATGGTGCAACTGCCGCGCACTGACGTGCCAGAGCCGCGCACCGAAGTGCCGGAGCCGCGTATGGTCAGCGCCGACACGAAGACCGAAGCTAGGGCGTCCGCATCGCCGCCGCCGACCGTTCAGGCCAGTTGATAGGCCGCATCCAACTGAACGCCGCCATCGGCCTTCAGGGCGCCGTTGCCAACGAGGTGCTCCATGGAAGCCAGGACGCTGCGCGCCGCCGCCGGATACATGAACTCCGGCAATTCGGTGTACATCATGGGCACCATGTCCTCGATGCGATGCACGCCTTGCTCGATGCAGCTGATGATTTGCCGTTCCCTGGCCAGCCGGTGTTCGATGAAGGCCTGAACGTGGGGCTTGGGATCGTCGATGCAGGGTCCGTGGGTAGGCCAGTACACTGCGTCATCGCGCTCAAGCAGCCGGTTAAGGCTAGCCATGTAGGCGCCCATGTCGCCGTCCGGTGGCGAGATGATGCTGGTTGACCAGCC
Organism: uncultured Pseudomonadales bacterium; assembly: GCA_964598305.1. Taxonomy (GTDB): domain Bacteria; phylum Pseudomonadota; class Gammaproteobacteria; order Pseudomonadales; family Azotimanducaceae; genus Azophilus. The sequence goes on from CAZRBP010000032.1 coordinate 25,670, forward strand.
CATGACATGGTCCCCGGTGAACAGGGCCTTCGATTCCCGAAGCTGGTAGCACATGTGGTTCGAAGTGTGGCCCGGTGTGTAAACGCACTCCACCGACCAGTCGCCGCCGGTCAGCACGTCGCCGTCCCGCAGCAGTTCATCGGGCTCGAACTCCATGTCGCCGCCCTCTTCGACCGGAACGCCCTGCTCCAGCTTGCCGGCGCCATGGGGACCGTAGGCATAGGACTTGGCATCGGTATGCGCCTGCAAAAGGCGGCAGCCCGGTGAGTGGTCCATGTGCGTGTGGGTGATGAGAATGTGGCTGATGGTCTCGCCTTCAAGGGCCTCCAGCAGCTTGGTGATGTGCGCGCCATCCGCCGGCCCTGGATCGATGACCGCCACTTCCCCGCGACCGAGAATGTAGGTGCCCGTGCCGTAGAGCGTGAACGGGCTTGGATTTTCGGCAATGACGCGCCGGATGCCCGGGGCTACGTGGCTGACCTCCCCATAGGAGAAGTCCAACTCGCGTCGAAAGGGAATGCTGCTGGCCATTGGATGATGGCGCCCCGACTCATTGGGGGCGCAAGCATACTATATCTACGGCTTCGGCTAGCAAGCTCCGAGTCACTGCCAAGACTCCCGCAGCGAACGCCATTCCCCTTGGTCTGGCGTGACCGTTAGGGCGAGGTCCAAATAGTGGCGAGCGGGCTCCGGCAAACCCGCCGCGAAGGCCTCCTGGGCCACTTCGGCGAGGCGGGCGGCGGCCTGTTCAAGCAGCTCATCGGCCCGGGCGTTGCCCGGGTCGAGCCGCTGCACGTCCCGCAGCACCGCCACCGCATTATGTTCCTGGGGTTCGGTGAGGAAGCCCTGCGCCAGTAGGCGGCCAGCCTCCCCGAGCTTTTGGCTGATGGTTGCCAAGGCTTCGATTTCCTGATCGAGCCGAGTCTGGATTTCAAGCAGCGCCGCCGCCTCGATGCCGGCCGCGCTAGCTTGCCCGAGCAGCCGCTCAACCGCGCTCAAGTCGCCGCCTTCGAACATTCGGGTGGCCTTGTTCAGCAGTTGCGAGGTCACTTCGTTGAGGCCCTGCAGGGCGATGCCGTTGTCTGGAGCCGTAGCCAAAACTCGGTGATAGAGCTCGGCGGCATTGCCCCCCGGCGGATGCACGAGAAGGCCTCGGGCGCGCTGCGCGCCGGCTTGCTGCAGCAGCTCCTGGATGGCGCTGCGGGCTCGACTGGCCTGCTGAATCTCCTCACGCACCGCCTCCAGAATCGGCAGGCCGCCGTCGGCCGTGGCTGCCCGTTCCAAGTACACGATGGCGTCATCCACATCGCCCTGGCCCGCCGCCTCCCGCGCCAGTTCTGCGTAGTGCTCCGCCAAGGCGGCCAACTCCGCGAGCGCTGCGGGATGTCCCGGCGCCAGGCGAACGATCTCCTGGTAGGCCTGAATGGCCACGGTGGCCGCCGGAATGCGCGACATGCCTTGGCTGCGCAGCAGCGATCGGGTGGAGGCCAGCAAAGTGTCCGCCGCTCGCCGATTGCTGATCTGACGTCCTAGGTCCATCAAGCTGTAGTCATCCGGAAACACCAGCGTCATTTCATTGAGCTTGGCTTCGGCGCTGCCGAGATCGTTTTGCGCCAAGGCTTGGACGATGTCCTGCCGCCATTGGTCGGCCAAGCTGGCGATGGCTTGGGTGGCTTGGCCGTGGCTGGCATCGAGCTCCAGAACGCGGCGATAGCCGGCCACAAGGGCGGGCAGGCTCTGCACCGGGTCTTCCCGGAGCGCTTGGGCGGCTACCCACGCGCTCTGCACATTGGGATCCTCAGCCAAGCCGATCTGCGCCATGAACGCGACCAACCGCCACGACTGCCGTTCGACAAGATAGACGCCGCCGCCAATCACCGCCACCGCCACGCCGGCCGCCAGCAGCCAACGCGAGAACCTGGCTGAACGCCCATAGGTGCCGCGTTCATCGCGAATCGGCTCCCGCGAGGACAGTCCTGCGGCTTCGCCCACGGTCCGTATCTCCCCGCTGGAAACCGCGGCGGTCTTGATGGACAGGTCCGCCAAAGCGCCGGAACGAGCCACCGCTTCCAAGGCCTCCCGAAACGCCGCGCCGGTCTGGAACCGCCGATTCGGATCCACCGCCAGAGCTTGGTCAAGCACTGGCTGCAGCATCTTGAGATGGCCGGGCAACGCCGCTGGTGCATTGGCTTGGCCATTGGCGTCGCTGCCTAGAGCGCCCTGCGCCGTCTCTCCGGTCAATGCCTGGTAGAGGGTCCGCGCCAAGTCGAAGAGGTCGTCGCGATGAGCAGCGGCGCTCGCTCCATCCGGCGGCAACTGTTGATCGCGTTCGGCTGAGTCAGCGGCGACCGAGCAATAGCCGGCCAAAACCACTTCGCTTGGCGACCTGAAGAGTATGTTTGCGGCGCTGATCCGCCGATGCGCAAGGCCCCGCCCGCGGGCATGGTCCAACGCCGCGCACAGGTTGCAGAAGGCGTTGACGAGCCGCTCGAGGCCCATGCCCCACACCAGATTCTCGCTGAGGTCACCGCCCTCAACGTACTCCATGGCCAAGTAGAGCCATTCACCGTGAGCGCCAACTCGGTGGACATGCAAAATGTTGGGATGGCGGAAGTCCGACTTGAGGGCCGGATGCCGCTCCAGTTCGCGCAACGCCTCGGGCGCCTCGGCCACTCCCCGGCGCGCGACGGCCAGTGCCACCCGCTTGTAGGGATGGGTCTGGGAGGCCAAGTAAAGTTCCGCATCCCCTGAACGCCCCAGTCGGCGCTCAACCTGAAAGCCGGGAATGTTCACTGCGCGCGGCTAGGCAGCCAGATCGGCCGCGCCTCGCCCGCTACCAAGTGGCCAAGCACGAAGTGGCCATCGGCGATGATCAGTTCGCCATCCAAGCTGGTGGCCAAGCCGCGGCCATGGGCCAAGCCGTTGACGCAGCCTTCGCTGCTGAACATCCAGTAGCGGTTCTGAAGACGCAGGCGGCAGCGCTCATCCTCGACTAGGGGCATGCGCATCTGCAGCCCGCCGTCCGTCCATTGCTGCACCTCCATGGTGCCGTCAGGCTGCTCCTTGACGCCATAGCCGTGCATCTTGTTGGCACGGAACTGGCCGCGGAATATCGTGCCGTCGCGCCAATGGAACACCCCCAATCCATCGCGCTGGTCGTTGGCAAAGCCGCCGTTGTAGCGATTGCCATTGGGCCAAGTGAACAGGCCCTGCCCATGCAGTTCGCCATTCACGAACTCACCCACGTAGTCATCGCCCGAGACCCACTCGAACCGTCCCGGCCCACTGCGCCGGCCGCGCACGAATGTGCCTTCGTAGCGGTCCCCGTTGCTCCAAGTGAAGACGCCTTGGCCATGCATCCGGTCGTCTTCGAATTGGCCTTCGTAGCGGTTGCCGTTGCGCCAGGTCAACACGCCTTCGCCGTGACGCCGGTCGGCAACGAACGCCCCCGTGTAAGCCCGCCCATCGACCCAAGTGTAGTTGCCCTGCCCCTGCATCTGATTGGCGACGAACTCACCTTCATAACGGTTGCCGCTAGCCCAGACGTAGACCCCATTGCCAGTGCGCAGGCCGTCCACCAAGTCGCCCTCGTAAACATCGCCGTTGTCGAGCTCGATAGAGCGGGCCTCGGCGGCGCTGGCGAAGGCAATCAGGAGCAAGGCGCAGGCCGCATGGAAGCCATTCCCCCGGCTAGGGAACGTTCCGCCCCCGCCTTGAATCGGCGTTGGTCCGTGGAAGCCCAACAGCATCTTCTTTACACTTGCGCAACCCAACCTTTGGACTTTACTTGAATTGAGTCCGATTTTCTTCGCCCTCCTATGCCTTGGCGTGGGCCTGTTCAGCGGTTTCCTCGGTGGCCTGTTGGGCATTGGCGGCGGCATCGTCATCGTTCCGGCGCTCGTCATCCTCTTCGATTGGACCGGCGTTTTGCCCTTGGCGCACAGCACTGCGGCGGCGGTGGCCACATCGCTGGCCTGCATCGTTTTCACTTCCCTGTCAGCGGCTTACGCCCAAGTGCGGGCCGGGCGCGTTGAGTGGCTGATCGTGCGCCGTTGGGCGGTGCCGGTGACCCTTGGCGCCGCCGCCGCTGGGTACGTTGCGCCCTCGTTGCCAGTGCCCGTCTTCCGCGGCTTTATCGGCCTGTTTCTGGGCTTGGTCTCCGTCGTCATGTTGACTCGTTGGACTCCGCATC
>CAZRBP010000033.1:0-24001 GCA_964598305.1 uncultured Pseudomonadales bacterium
TCGTCCCCCAAACTTTTCATCTTGAACAGTTCAGCGGCAAATGGCAATTCGTCCGGGCGGTATCCGGCCCTTGTCCGGAATCCCTAAAGGCGTCGAAAATGACGTTCGCGCTACCCGCCCACCGTCACCGGCAAGGCCTTGAAGCCCGCCGTTCGCATGGCCTCGGCCACTTGCTCCTGGCTGTCCGGGCACAGGGCGACCATGGAGCCGCCGCCGCCGCCGCCTGTCAACTTGGCGCCACAGGCTCCGTGGTCCCTAGCGATGTGGACAAGGGCCTCCAAGGCCGGGGTGGAGAGCTGCAGGGCATTCAGGTAGCCATGGCAGAGGTTCATCACCTGGCCCAACTCGCTGAAGTTGGCCGCCGCAATGGCATCGGTTCCAGCCAACGTCAGATCCGCGATCTGGTCAAAGATGGCCTCGTAGCGTTCGGGGTATTCGGTCCATGCCTCGCGCACGTCGGCGACGGTCTTCGCGGTCAGGCTCTCCTCGCCGGTCATGCCGACGACTAGGGGCAGCGCCTCGGGAATGCGCAACTCCTTGAAGCGAGGCGATTCGCCGTCCTTTTGGTATTGAACGCTCGAACCGTAGGTGGCCACGGTGTTGTCAATGCCCGAGGGTGTGCCGTGGGCGGTCTTTTCGCATTCAAAAGCCACTTGGTTGACGAAGTCGTCCGTCAAGCCCAGATCAAAGGCTTCGCCGATGGCTCGAATCACTGCCACCGCCAACGCCGCCGACGCGCCGAGGCCCATGGCCCTCGGCAGATGCGGCATGACCTCGATCAGCATGGGGCGGCCAGCAACGCCGAGCGCCTCAAGAATGACGTTCAGGGTGGCGGACACGCCTTGCCGCTGGTCCGGCGCGACCCTTTGCTCCAGGCCCCAACGCGGAATGACAACTTGGACGCCGTCGCCGCCTTTGCGCACATGGGCCTCCACAGCCAACGGCACCGGCAGCGCGATGGCCGGACGGCCGTACACCACGGCATGCTCGCCGAGCAGTATCACCTTGCCGCAGGCCGAGCTGCGTTGCACCTGATCCGGGCTGGCGGCGCGGCGCGTCAGATTGCGGATGATCTCCTCCGCCTTCCACACCTTGATTTCGCCGCTTTCGATCAGCGCGTCCACGACCTGGTCGAAGATGGCCTCGGGGGCGCCCGCCGTGCTGGCCACGCTGCGGGCATGCAGGGTCATGTGCCCTTGCTGGATGCCCGCCGTCGAAAGCGCCCGCAAGGCGGCGAAATTCTGCGCCAGCCCCACCGCGGCCATGACGCCGGCCAGTTCGGTGGCCGAGGCGGCGCCGAGAATCTGGTGGTTGATGCGCACGCTGGGGTTGGTTTCCAAGGAGGCGCCCTTGGTGCCCACCTTCATGGGCATTTCGATCTCCCCGACCAGGTCGCCGGCCTCGTTGCTGCGCCATGTTGAGAGTGCCTTGTACAGGCCGCTGCGGGCGGCATAGGCGTGGGCGGCGGCTTCGATGGCGCGCCAGTCGTTGCCGGTGGCGATGGCCACGGCGTCCACGCCGTTCATGATGCCCTTGTTGTGGGTGGTGGCCCGGTAGGGATCGATCTGCGCCAAGTCACTGGCCAGCACCACGCCATCGCGCACCTGCTCGCCGGTATAGCCCTTGCCCTCCAAATTGGCTGCCGGGATGCGCACGCTGGCGCGGGCCAAGGCACGGTCGGTGAGGTTGGACAGAATGCGCAGGAAGACCTTGCCGCCGGTCAGGGTCTCCACCAGCGAGGCCACCCCTTCGCACATGGTGTTGACCAGGTTCGCGCCCATGGCATCGCGGGTGTCCACCAACAGGTGCAGCACCACCATAGGGGCATCAGCCGCCTGCTGATGGATGAAGGCCTCCACATCGGTCGCGCCCCCGCCGCGGGCGACCATCTTCGGATGCAGGCTGTTGGCGAGCGCCAAGATGGCCTCCCGCTCATCAAGCAGGCGCTGCCGCGCCGCCTCCGGATCGGGTGCGCCGACCACCTGCACCTGGCCGATGAGCACCGGGTCGGTGCTCTCGGCGGTAAATCCGCCGCCGAGCCGGGCGAGCCGGCCAGCGCCGGACAGACCGGCGACGATGGAGGGCTCCTCCACCACCAGGGGCACCACGTAGTCACGGCCGTTGATGAGAAAATTCAGGCCCAATCCGAGCGGCAAGCCAAAAACGCCGACCACGTTTTCGATCATCTTGTCCGCCACCGGCAAGGTGAGGCCGTGCTCGCCGCTGGCCAGCAGCCGCTGGTCGCCGGCGTTCAGCAACCCCCGCTGGCGCAGGGCGTCAATGCGCTCGGCAACGCTTAGGCGAAAGAAGTTGGGGATGCGCGAACTGCGCTCAGGTGCGGATTTCGATGCCATGAGGAGCGGCCTCCAAGTTCAAAACAGTCAACCCCGACGATCTGGCGGCGACCTCGAATTCGTCCCACCGCGCAGCCGAGCCACCAAACGCCGCGCCGACGTCACCGCCGCCGGCGCCACAGGGTTTATAGTCAAGTTTATAGACTTTTGCAAGCGCTTCCGCCCGCCGATGGGCATCGGTGTAGATGCCGAGGCCCGCGGATTGGTCCAGTCGCCGCAACGCTTGGGCATAGTCGTGGAGCGAGTCGAGGCAAGGTGCCCGGCAGAGCGCTTCGGAACAATCGGCGAGCCGATCCAGCGCCCGGGTGTCGCCACCCTTGAGGTAGGCGGCAAAGCGATCGATACCTTGCCCGGTATCGGCGCTCCGCCCGGTCCAGACGAAACGGCATTCGGGCAAGGCGACGCCCAGTTGTTGCGCCTTGCCGTCCTGAAAGCGCAGCGCCCCGCCGAAGTGGGCAGCCGCCACGTCGATGCCGCTGCCCCGTCCGCCCTGAAACTGATGGTGGGCGTTCAGCGCCCGCTCATAGTTTGGCGCCTCGCCCAGCCAATGGGCGCAAGCGCCTTCGATGGCGGCGCAGAGGGCGGCGCTGGAGCCGAGCCCGAGTTTGCGCCCTTCGCGATGGAAGGGGTCGGTATCGAGCCGAAACCTGGCCGGGCGCAGATTTTGGCCTGCAAAGGCGCGCACAACATGCCAAGCCAACAATGCCGCTGTCTCCGCTTGGGGCGGGTCGGATGGCAGCTGGCTGAATTCGGCCTCCGGCGCCTCGAAGCCCGTAGCGATGAACCGATACGTGGTGCTGGGCTTCAACTCACAGGTCGCGTACCGGTTCACCGCCAGAACGGCCGCCGGCGCACCGGCCAAAACGGCATACTCGCCCCAGAGCACCACCTTGCCGGGGGCGCGGCCAACAATCACGAATCGACGACCCGGGCGCCGCGGCCAAGCCCCGAACGCAACGTGCTCACCACGCCCGGAACGGCTTTGAGGGCGGCTTCTACCCGATCGGCATCCTGGGGTTCGCAAACGGCCTTGACTTGGGGACCCGCATCCACGGTGCCGAATACCCGGCAGCCGCCGGCCCGCAGTTCGCGAATGGCTCGCAGGCACTCCACCGTGGCGCCGCGCCAATAGAGGAGCGGTGGCCGGCTGCTCAGCATGAGCGCGTGCATTTTTAGGCAACTGGCCTCGGCAAGTTCCGCCAAGGCCTCGAAGTCACGTTGGGCGATGGCTGCCTGCATCGCCTCGAAGTCCGCATCGGCCGTGGCGGTCCAAGCCGCAAAGTAGGGGGAGGTCGTCTTGGATTGATCCATACCCGCCGTTGAGGACACCGCCTTCGGCTCCGCGGTGGTGATGGCCACGACCACGGCCAGCGGCCATGCTTTTGGGGCCAGCACTTGAACGCCACGCCAGTCCGGCGCCGTCAGCGCCACAAAACCGCCATGAATGGAGCGGGCCGCCGAACCCGAGCCGCGCCGGGCCAGGGCTGAACGCTCGCCATCGCTCAAGCGCAATCCGCAATGGGCGTCGACGGCGGTCGCCAAGGCGGCAAGGCCGGACGCCGACGAAGCCAGCCCGGCCGCCGTCGGAAAGTCGTTGCGGCTCGAGATGGCCAGCGGGCCAATCGCGTGCTCCCTTCTCCAGTCGGCCAGGGCCCTCTCGATCTTGGCATCGCGGACCGGACGCCCATTCAGCCGCAGCGCATCCGCATCAGCGTCCTCGACGGTGGTGGTGGTGGTCAGGCCATTGAGGGTAATGGACAGCGATGGCGTCGCCGGACAGTTTCCCGGCCCATCCTGCTTACCCCAGTACTTCAGCAGGGCGATGTTGGGATGGGCGATGGCCGTCGTCGGCATCAGCCCGCGTAGGCCGGCGGCGGCGTGAAGGCGAAGCCGCTCGCCTCCATCAGCTTGGCGGCGCCGATGGTGATGAGATCGCTGTACTCCGGACCGGCGATCTGCACGCCGATGGGCAGCCCATCGGCATTCAACCCGGTGGGAATGACGGTGGACGGCAGGTAGCTGCCGCCGGTCAGCCCGGCCCAGAACACCTGCTCGAAGTAGGGACGCTGCTCGTTGTTGACGGTGACGGTGCGCTCACCGAAGGGCCGCTGGTCGTGGGGCATGGCGGCGGTGGCCATGATGGGGGCGATCAGCAGATCGTAGTCGTTGAAGAACTCATGCCACTTCCAGCGCAGGTGCGACCGCTGCTCATCGTTTTGCTTCCACATCTTGAACGATGACACTTGGGCGCGAAAGATGTTCGCCGAAGCGCTGTCGTCATCGGCGGCCAAGGTCTCCACATGGCGCTTGATCTTGTCGTATTCCGCCTCCGGCATGCGCGCCGCCATGGTGGCTTGCAGCAGGTTTTGGTAGGTGGAATGGCTGTGGGCGGGGTCGAAGCCAGGCCGCGCCGTCATGTTGACCGCCGCACCCCCGTCGCGAAAGGCCACCGCCACCTGTTCCACCCGCCGCCGCACCTCCGCATCGACCGGGGCCATGTCGTCATTGACCCAGACGGCCACCTTCAGGTCCTTCAGCGTGCGGCCGTTGAGCGTGGGTAGATCCAGGCGGTAGCCCCGCGCCATGATGTCGTCGGGCCCGGCCATGGCCAGCAGGGCGGTCTCCAAGTCTGCCGCCGAACGGGCCAACGGGCCGATCACGGAGATGTCCGGCTTGCTGCGCACGTCCCCCGGCGGCGCGTGGCCGCGCATCCAGAGCAGGTTCCAAGTGGGCTTGTGGCCGAAGACGCCGCAGAAGTGCGCCGGGTTGCGGATTGATCCGCCGATGTCGGAGCCGGTCTCTATGCCGGTGAGGCCCGCCGCCAGCGCCGCCGCCGACCCGCCCGAGGAGCCGCCGGGAACGCGCTGCAAATCGTAGGGATTGTTGGTGGTGCCGTAGATGTCGTTGTAGCTTTGAAAATCTGCCAGCATCAGGGGCACGTTGGTCTTTCCGAACACCACCGCGCCGGCCGCCTTCAGCCGGCGCACCGGCTCGGCATCCTCAGCGGCGATGTTGTCCTTCCAATCCACGTTGCCCCAAGTGGTGGGCGTGCCCGCCAGGTTGTAGGACTCCTTCACCGTCATCGGCACCCCGTGCAGGGGACCGAGCTCGCCGCCTTCGGCGATGGCCCGGTCGGCGGCGCGCGCATCGTCCAAAGCCTGCTCGCGCACGTCCACCACCAGCGCGTTGAGTTCGCCGTTGTGGCGGTCCACCCGGTCCAGGTAGTGCCGCAGCAACTCCTCGCAGCCGATCGCCTTGGTACGGATCTTGGCTGCCAGTTCAGTGGCGGAGAGGAAGGCGATGTCGCTCATGGCGGGTACTCCAAGTGGACGGGGACGGATGGCGCGAGTGCGGCGTAAGTTACCCGATTCAGGTCTCGAATCCCACTTGCCGCCTCCCACTCGACGGGAATCCCGTGCCTCGCAGGATGCGCAACGGGTTGCGGTTCCTTGCGGCAACGCATAGATTGCGGGTTCACAAAAGTGAACATGACTGCGTTGGATACAGCACCCACAGGCGCCCCCATCAACATGGCCGGGCTTGAACGGGCCGAGTTGCTGTCCCCGCTGTCCGGCGGCGCCATGCTTGCGGCGGCGGCGATGCTGCTGGCGTTTGTCGTCGTGCTGTTCATCGGCTCCATGCTGCTGCCCGGAAAACGCTATGAGTTGACTGATGCCGACGGCAAGTCGCGCACTTGCAAGCTCAATGGCTTCGCCCTCTTCCTCGCCACCCTGATCCTGGCTGGCATCGCCCAGTATGCCGGCTGGTTCTCCCTATCCGTGCTGCATGCCCACTTCGTCCCCTTGTTCGTGGTCGCCAATGCGTTCGCCTTCGGGCTTGCCGGCTGGCTGTACTGGCAGGGCGCCGGCACCCAAGGCGCACCGGAGGGATTCTGGCGTGGCTTCTTCTACGGCCGGACCTTCAACCCTGTTCGGCTCGGCATGGATTTGAAGTTCTTCAGCTACCGCCCGTCCCTAATCGGCTTGGCACTGTTCAACCTGTCGTTCGCCGCGGTCCAGTACGAAACCTACGGCGAACTCACGTTGGCGATGACGCTCTACCAAGCCTTCACGCTGCTCTATGTGCTCAACTACTTCCAATTCGAGTACGGAATGATCCACACATGGGACATCGTGAGCGAGCGTTTCGGGTGGGGGCTGGCGTGGGGGAACTTCGTGCTGGTGCCGTTCTTCTACTGCATCGCCGGCTGGTGGCTGGTCGACGCCCCGGATACGCTTTCTCCCATCGCCGCCACTGGGCTCGCGGCGTTGTTCGCCTTTGGCTTCTGGGTGTTTCGGGGCGCCAATCAGCAGAAGCACCGCTTCCGGCAGAATCCCAACATCACCATCTGGGGGCGGCCGGTTGAGACCCTCGAAGGGCGGCTCTTGGTGTCCGGCTTTTGGGGCCTGGGACGCCACCTCAACTACACCGGCGAGATCTGCATCTACCTCGCCTTCCTGTTGACCACCGGATTCGCATCCTGGGTGCCCTGGCTGTTGCCCGCTTGGCTAATGGGACTGCTTTTGCATCGCTCCCGGCGTGACGACCGGCGCTGCCAAGCCAAGTACGGCACTCTATGGGATCAATACAAGCAACGGGTGCGGTTCTCGATGCTGCCCTATGTATATTAGGGAAAACAACAAACACTAGGGGGCGAGTATGCCAAGACGGATCGCCATCGTCGGCGGCGGCGTGTCGGGGCTCGGCGTGGCCTGGGCTTTGCATCAGCAGCCGGACAAGTTCGACTTCCGGCTCTTTGAGGCTCAAGCCCAGATCGGCGGCAACGCCATCACGGCGGACATGCCGCAGGAGGACGGCAGCTCGATTCCGTTCGACATTTCGGTCACGGCGTGCATCCCGTCGGTGTACCACCACATCGCGCTCCTGCTGCGGCGATACGACATTGATCTCCTCCGCACCCGGTTCAGCTACAGCGTGAAGTACCACGACGAGATCTACGCGCACGACCTCGACAGCGCCATCGGCCGGGCGCTGCAACCGGAAATCGACAAGTTTCAAAAGCTCCTGAAGCGCCTGCAGTGGTTTGGCCAGCTCAACAAGACCCGGTCGAAACTGCTCAACGCCCTCAACCCCTTCAACTACGTGAGCATGGGCACGATCCTCAACTTCGGCCGCTTTTCCGGCGACTTCCGCTACAAGGTGCTCAAGCCCATGTTCGTGAACTTCCTGATGGCCACCAACGTGTTCGACATGCCGGCCTCGCTGTTCTGCCGCTACCTGGAGTTCTTCGACATCGTCGCGGCCACCCCCATGCAGACTTGGGAAGGCGGCACAAGGCGCATTTACGAGGCGCTGTCAGCGGATTTTCGGGACAAGATCCACCTCAACCGCCCGGTCCGCAAGGTGCATCGGCTCGCATCCCAAGTGATCGTCGAGGACGCCGAGGGCAACCGGGAGACGTTCGACGACGTGGTGTTCGCCTGCAACGCCAACCAGACCCTGATGGCCTTGGACAAGCCGACCTTTTTTGAAGCCTGGCTGCTCTCCTCGATCCGCTACGAGAGCGAGCTGCACAACCACGCCATCATCCACTCGGACGCCAGCGTGCTGCCGGACAACGCCGCGGAACCGCTGGCCACCCGCAGCAACCACATCGAGCAGTACGGCGCGCGGCCCGACAACTACGAAATCACCTACATCATGCACAACCAGCAGCCTTGGGCGCATGGCTCGGACAAGCCCTGCCTGGTGACCTACAACCCGATCAGCCCCATCGACAAGGACAAGGTCGTCAAGACCTGGTGGTTTCAACACGTCGTCCACGACGTGCGCCATGTCGCCCTGCTGGTGCATCTGTTCCGCTTCGCGCAGGGCAAACGGCGGACTTGGCACTGCGGGGCCCATACGCTGGTCAACGCCCAGGAGCACTGCTTCGTATCCGGCCTGGTGACCGCCCGGCAAATGGGCGCGGACTACCCCTTCCAAGACGCCGAGGCCAGAAAGTGGTTCAACTTCTTCGGCGGCCTCATGTACGGCTGGCGCTTCAGGAAGGCGTGACCCAGATCAACGCGCCGCTGACTCGCGCCGGTTCAAGGCTCACAGCCCCATGACGCGGTAGTCACCGTCCAAAATCAGGCGAACGGAGACGTACAGCCCGAGCAGAGGGAACAGGATCCACGGAGAGTTGACCGCCACGACGGCGAAGGCCACCTCGCGTCCGCTGAGGCGCCGGTGCCGCTTGGCTATGAAGAAGCTGGCCAAGTACACGGATGTGTTGTAGGTCCACACCCAGAACAGCATGAGCCCGATCATGCCCGCAATAAACGCGGGCAGGAAGCCGATGGAATAGGCCGCGAACAAAACCGCCGTCGGCACCAGCGTCACAAAGCCGTTGGCGGTGTCCACGTTGAAGCCAAACGTCCGTCGGTCGGCGAAGGCGCCGTCATACTGAGCGTAGGTGGCCCACACGTCGGCCCAAACCGTGGGTGAGAGCACCCGCGCCACAGGAATCTTGGTGGCAAGGAACTCGAAGGCAGGAATCCGGCCCGTGTCACGCTGCCGCTCACGCCAATGCTCCGCCCGGGTCTCGATGTAATCGCGGCGCAGGAACAGACAAGCTTCCCAATAGCAGATCAGCAGGTTGATCGAGAAAAACAGGGCGAAGGCGGCGTGGATTGGATCGAAGTGCCCGTAGGCGTCCCAGCGTGCGCCGAGCCCCAGCGAAGCCAGCAAGGCGACCACCAAGATGGCGACTGATGCGACGTGGACCCTCACAACGGCACAAACCCCGCCGTCGATGCCAACGTGCAGGCAATACGCAAGAGCGGAAACCGCAACAACAAAAGCAAGCCGGCACCCCGTTCATCACCCAATCACTCAGCGATGCTATCGGTGCGCGTAGGGGGAATCAACCAACCAACGCAAAAGGAAAGCACTTGATAAAGGCCACACTGAGTGCTACAGATTGCCCATGGTGGTCAATGTACTCCGGGCGGGAATGCAGACCTTCCGGCTGCTGGCCGACGCCTATTTGGCGCTGGACGAAGCGGGGCTCACGGCAGCGCAGTCTGTTGGAGCAATAATCGAGGTGAAATGCGATGACCAAGCAATACAAGAGTGATGCCTTGGCGGCCGCACATGAGGCGGCGTCTGGTTTGGCCGGAGCCGGCCTGATGTCCAAGCAAACGATGCGGGCATTCGATGAGATGTGCCTCACCCCAGTCGAGGACATGGCGCCGGAAGACATCCGGGCGCTTCGGCTTCGCGAAAATGCGAGCCAAGCGGTGTTCGCCCGCTACCTCAACGTGACCACCGGGCTGGTGAGTCAGTGGGAACGCGGCCAAAAGCGGCCCCGGGGCACTTCCTTAAAGTTGCTGACGCTGGTCGCCAAGAATGGCCTCGGGGCGGTCGCGTGAACATGTGCCGCAAGCTCGAGGGCGGTAGTGAGAGGCGGGTCTTCCAACAGCCCTTTGTGGCGCATCAACGCTGGTCACTGGGCGCTTCATATCGAATGTCCCCGAATCCAATCAGGCGCGAGCCGAAGTAATCTTGATCGTCCTCATCTCTCTCGCTACGCTGGGCACCAATTGCCCCCCACCGGACTTGCCCTTCGGGGCCCCGGTGGGGTTATCCGCTTGCAAGGATGGCGATAACTTATAGGCATAAGGACGAAGGAATCCGCCATGACCACGATCACGGCGACCGAAGCCCGGTCAAAGCTCCATCGCTTGATTGACCTCGCCGCCGAGTCTCATGAACCGGTGGTGATCACCGGCAAGAGAACCAGTGCCGTCCTCGTCAGTGAGGACGATTGGAGGGGCCTTCAGGAAACGCTGTTCCTGCTTTCGGTTCCGGGCATGCGCGAGTCCGTTCGGGAAGGCGTGGAGACGTCGGTTGATGATTGCAGCGGTGTGCCGGATTGGTGAGCGGGTACCTCACTTACGCAACGCCCGCTCAACGCGAAGAAAAGGGCTCAAGTCAAGCGAGCCGAACCCGAAGCGGTACATTTCGAGGGCGGGACGCCCTCGCTCCGAGGGTCACCTTAGAACTGAACTCGCCGCTCGCTCCGAGGGTCACTTTAGAACTGAACTCGCCGCTTGCCGCCAACTCACTCGCCCGCCACAATCCCAAGCCCACCCCATCAGGAGCGCCCCACGGTGGCCGCAGACGAGACCCTCTACGAAGAAGCCGATGGCATCGCCATCATCGCCATCAATCGTCCGGAGAAGAAGAACACGCTGACCAACAGCGTCATTCAGGGGATTGAGGACGGCATCGACCGGGCGAGCCGGGCGAAGGACGTCTCAGCCGTGGTGCTGCGCGGCATCGGCGACACGCTGACCGCCGGCTACGACCTCACCGCCAACCGGAGCGACTGGGAGACGCCCTACGGGGCGCCGGACATCGATGCTCGGCCCGGCGCCTGGGATCCGGTGCGCGACCTGCACTTCATGGGCGAGAACGTGCGCCGCTTCATGCGCATCTGGCACTGCCCGAAGCCAGTGCTGGGGGAGATCAAGGGCTGGGCCATCGGCGGGGCCACGGACCTGATCCTCTGCTGCGACCAACTCTACATGGCCAGCGACGCCCACATCGGCTATGCGCCGAGCCGCATCTACGGCACCCCGACCACCATGCTCTGGGTGTACCGCTTGAAGCTGGAGCACGCCAAGCAGTTCCTGCTCACCGGACGCGCCATCGACGCCGCCACGGCCTACCGGATCGGGCTGGTTTCCCATGTCGTCGAACCCGACGAGCTATCGGAGTTCGTGGAATCTGAAGCGCGCCTGTTCCGCAACATCCCGGCCAATCAGCTCGCGCTCAACAAGCTGCTCATCAACCAGGCCTACGAGAACATGGGCCTGCGCACCACCCAGTTGCTCGGCACCCTGTTCGACGGCATGACGCGCCACACCGAGGAGGCCTATCGCTGGGTGGAGGACTTCGCCGACAAGGGCTTCCGCCAGACCATCCGCGACCGGGACCGGCCCTGGGGAGACTACGGCGAACGGCCGAAGGAGGATGGCGACTGACCATTCGGGTATAGTCGCCGCCTTCACCCCTGCCTGCGCACAACACAAGGACACGCCATGAACACCAATCGCCAATGGACTCTCGCCAAACGCCCCTTCGGCATGGTCGGCCCGGAGAATTTCGAGTACCGGGAGACGCCGATTCCCACCCCCGGTCACGGCGAGGTGCTGGTGCGCAATCTCTACCTGTCCTTCGATCCCACCCAGCGGGGCTGGATGGAGGACCGGGAGAGCTACATGCCGCCGGTGCAGTTGGGCGAACCGATGCGGGCCGGGTCGGTCGGCCAGGTGGCGGAGTCCAATCACCCCGATTTTGCAGCCGGGGAACTGGTGCAGACCCTGGGCAATTGGCAGGACTTCGTGGTGGTGAAGCCCACCCAAGGATTGCCGGGGCTGACGAAGCTGCCGCCCGGCGTCGATCCCGAACTGATGCTCTCCGTGCTGGGCACCACGGGCCTGACGGCATACTGGGGCTTGCTGGACCTCGGCAAGCCGCAGAGCGGCGAGACCGTGCTGGTGTCGGGCGCCGCCGGAGCCACCGGCTCCGTGGCCGGGCAGATCGCCCGCATCAAGGGCTGCCGGGTGGTCGGCATCGCCGGCGGGCCGGAGAAGTGCGCCTGGCTTACCGACGAGGCCCGCTTCGACGGTGCCATCGACTACAAGAGCGAGGATGTGGACGCCCGCATCGGCGAACTCTGCCCGAACCGGGTGGACGTGTTCTTCGACAACGTGGGCGGCGGCATTCTCGAAGCCGCCCTCAACCACATCAATATGCGCGCCCGGGTGGTGCTGTGCGGCGGCATCTCAAGCTACAACGCCACCGAACCGGTGCCCGGCCCCGCCAACCTGATGAACCTGGTGATCAACCGCGCCCGCATGGAGGGCTTCATCATCATCGATTACTTCGACCGCATGGAACAGGCGGTGACCGACTTGATGGGTTGGATCCAATCCGGCGAACTGGTCTATCAGAACGACGTTCAAGAAGGCTTCGAGAACATCCCCCAAACCCTGACCCGCCTGTTCACGGGCCAAAACCGAGGCAAGCAACTGCTCAAGATTGCGGATCCGGCATGAGAAGCACTGGATCAAGTAGCGTCAACACGCTCCGAACCTCCCGTCGCCCGCAAGCAGCCTGAACGCGGCATCGTGCCGGCAAAGCGATGCTGGCGGTCACGAAGCCTGCACAAGGTCAGCGAACGGGTTAAGCGCTCGAACGCTGCCGTATTGCTGCCCCGCGTTCAGGTCTTCGGTGTAGATAGTGTCGCATCCCATTTTCGCCGCAGCCGCCAAAACCGCACCGTCCCAATAGGACACCCGATATCGCTGGCTGATGGATGCCGCATCCCGAAATACCTCCAACGTCACAGGTTGCATGGGGAACATCAGGTAAGGCTCCAAGGTTGAAAGCGCTTGCTCGTGCGTCAAGCCGCCCCGGCGCGTTGCCTGATAGTAGAATTCCTGAATAATCTGCACCGACAAAGCCAGCTCAGGTTCCTTCAACAATTCTCTAGCGCGAGCTCGCTTGGCAGCGTCTTCCGGCAATCGGCTAACTGCATAAAGCAACACATTGGTGTCAACGAACCGCATTGCGCCTGCTTGCCATCGCCTCGTCGTAGAGCTGGTCTCGGCTTAGCCTGTCCGTGATGCGGACCCCCACACCTCGCTCATCACAGGCCGTGAACACTCTTTCCAACGCCTCCACGCGGCGTTTCGTCAAAGAGTCGGTTTCCTGACTCACCGGCGCTGCCCCGCCAACATTGCTCGACCGTAAGCTCTTAAGGTACTCCCGCACAAGCGCGGACACCGACGTGTCCAACTCCGCCGCTCGGATGCGGGCAAATCGATGAGTCTCTTCGTCAATGGATACAGTAATGTTCCTCATTTTCACAGTTCCGCAGTTTCGCAGGATTTGCGAGCAAAGAGCCTAGCGCTTCTCCATTGGCTAAGCAACAAGGAGGTGTTCGCGATGCCCCTGTTGTAGTTCGCGGGTCCTGTGGGGCTGGCTTTGCTCAACGCGCAGCTTCCGCGTTCACCCTCAGCCGCCACCAGTCGCCGCCGCAATCTCCTCCGGCGTCAAGCCGAGGCCGGAGAGGATCTGCTCGTTGTGCTCGCCGAGGCGCGCCGCCCGGGCGCGGATGCGGGTGGGGGTGCGGGAGAATTTCACTGGCGGGGCCGTCAGGGGGGCACTCTGGCCGTCGGCGAGTTCAGTGTCCGTGAGCATCGCCCTGGAGGCGACGTGCTCCTCCTTTGCCAACTCGGCATAGGTGTTGATGCGGGTGGCGGGCAGCCCGATTGCGGCGAAATCCGCCACCACCTCCGCCGTGGTGCGGGCCGCGCAGAAGTCGGCCAGCAGCGTGTTCAGCTCATCGCGCCGCGGCAGCCGTTCCATGGCGGTCAGATGCGCCAAATCGGCGCGGTCCAGATGCGCGGCCAAGCGCTGCCAGTGGGCGTCGAGCAGCACGCCAGCGTAGACCTGTCCGTCGCTGCAGGCGTAGCTGTTCGACGGCGCAGCCAAGTTGAACTGGTTGCCCCAACGCTCCAGGGGGAGGCCCAAGGCGCCGGAGGTGGGGTAGCCGTTGCTCTGGAACATGAGGCAGTCCACCAGCGCCACATCGACGCGCTGGCCTTCGCCTGTTTGATCTCGGTGACGCAGTGCCGCCATGGCGCCGAGGGCGCCGTGCAGCCCAGCCAAGTCGTCGCCGAGCCAAGTGGGTGCCTTGGTCGGTCCGCCCTCCGGCTCGCCGTTCAGCGACGTCCACCCGCAATAGGATTGGGCGAGGGGGTCGTAGCCGGCCCGCGCCGAGAGGGTGCCGAACTGGCCGAACCCGGAAATCGACACGTAGATGAGGTCCGGCTTGGCCTCGGTGAGATCCTCGTAGCCCAGCCCCCAATCGGGTAGCACGCCGGGACGAAAGTTCTCGATGAAGATGTCAGCAGTGCAGATCAGCTTGATAAACGCCTCCCGCCCTGCCGGCTGGCGCAGGTCCAGGGTCAGGTTGCGCTTGTTGCGGTTGACAGTTTCGTGGGCCACCGTGAGCTTGGAGTCCGGCAGCAGGGGCGGCATGCGCCGCGCCACCTCGCCGCCCGGCAGTTCGACCTTGACCACATCGGCACCAAAATCGGCCAGCACGCAGGCCGCCATGGGGCCGGCCCAAGTTGTGGTGGCCTCGACTACCTTGACCCCGTGCAGCGGCCCGGCCAGGTCGTTGCGGGCATTGGCGAAGAAAGCGTTTCTGTCCATGGGGCCTCCCGAAACTCTGGACTAGGGATCGATGACGGTGGAGCCAGTGGTGGCCCGGGCTTCGAGGTCCCGGTGGGCCTGCACCAAGTCCGCCAACGGATAGCGCTGGTTGATGTGAATGGCCACTGCATCGTCCATCATCAGGCGGAAGAGCTGGTCGGCCATGGCTTGCTGATCCTCCGGCGTAGCCGCGTAGGCCGCCAACGAGGGACGGGTGAAGAACAAGGAGCCGCGCTGCATCAAGTCCTGGGGCTGAACCGCCGGCGCCAACCCGGATGCATTGCCGTAGTTGACGAACATGCCCAAGGGCGCCAGCGAATCGAGGCTTGCTTGGTAGGTGTCCTTGCCCACCGCGTCATAGACCACGTCGACGCCTCGGCCATCGGTGAGTTCCTTCACCCGCGCCACCGCATCCTCCTCCCGATACAGGATCACGTGGTCGGCCCCGTTGCGCCGGGCGAGTTCCGCCTTCTCGGCGCTGCCCGCGGTGCCGATGACGGTGGCGCCGATGTGCCGCGCCCACTGGCACAGGATGAGGCCCACGCCACCGGCTGCGGCATGCACCAAGGCGCTGTGGTCCGCACGCAAGGCGAAGGTTCGCGTGACCAAGTAGCAGGCGGTCAGCCCCTTGAGCAGGCTGGCGGCGACCTGATCGTCGGCCACCCCAGCGGGTACCCTCACCAGCCGGCTGGCCGGCACCAAGCTCGCTTCGGCGTAGGCGCCCAAATTGCCGGCATAGGCCACCCGGTCGCCGAGACTTAAGTCCGCATCCGCGCCGACGGCCTCCACCACCCCAGCCGCCTCAACGCCCAAGCGGGTTGGCAGCGGCAGGGGATACAGGCCGCTGCGGTGATAGGTGTCGATGAAGTTCAGCCCGATGGCGGTGTGGCGAACGCGGACCTGGCCGGGGCCGGGGTCGCCGAGATCGTCCTGCTCCCATTGCATCACCTCCGGTCCGCCCGCTTGGTGCATTCGGTAAACGCCGGTCATGTTTTCCTCCCTTAACCCTTTAATTTGCCAAACAACGCTCTAAGCTCGGCACCGGGATCATCCGCCCGCATGAAGGCCTCGCCGACCAGAAACGCACCCACCCCCCGTTCGCGCATCATGCGCACCTGGCTGCTTTCATGGAAGCCGCTTTCGGTCACCACCCGCACGCCATCCGGAACGCGCCCAAGCAGGTCCAAGGTGGTCTCCAAGCGTGTCTCGAAAGTCCTGAGGTTGCGGTTGTTGATGCCCACCAGCCGTGGATTCAGTTCGAGCGCTGTTTCGAGTTCCTCGGCGTCATGCACTTCGATCAAGGCATCGAGACCCAGCGTCAACGCCTGTTGGTAAAGCGCCGCAAGTTGCGCGGCGTCGAGCGCACTGACGATCAGCAGCACACAGTCCGCGCCAAGCGCCCGCGACTCCAGGATTTGGTAACCGTCCACCATGAAGTCCTTGCGCAGAACGGGGAGGGCGGTAGCCCTGCGGGCGATCTGCAAGTGCTGGTCCACGCCTTGGAAGAAGACCTCGTCGGTCAGCACCGACAGGCAGGCGGCGCCCGCCGCTTCATATTGCGGCGCGATGGCGGCGGGGTCGTAGCCAGCCCGAATCAAGCCCTTGCTCGGCGACGCCTTCTTAAGCTCCGCGATCACCGCCGGTTGGCCTCGGGCGATCTTGCGATCAAGGGCCGCGGCGAAACCCCGCGGTGCGGATTGCCGATCGGCCTCGGCCTTGAGTTCGGCAACACTGCGCTGCCGTCGGCGTTCGGCCACCTCCTCGCGCTTGTGGGCGATGATTCGGTCGAGGATGGTCACGCGGGCGGCTCGTCCTCAGCCCGGCCCATCATGCGACTGACCCGCGCCAGTTCGTCCAGTCGCTCCTTGGCGAGCCCAGCGGCAATGGCGTCCTGCGCCATTTCGACGCCAGCGGCGTGGCTGAGGGCAACCCCGGCGGCGTAGATGGCGGCGCCGGCGTTCAAGGCGACGATGTCCGCCGCTGCGGAGTCCGGCTGGGTCAGGGATTCACGCACCAGCGACAGGCTGGACTCGGTGGAATCCGCACGCAGCCCTGTCGCGTCGCGGCGGGCTAACCCTAAGTCTTCGGGAACCACTTCGTATTGCTCGATGCGCCCACCCTTTAGTTCGCAAACCTGGCTCGGGCCGTCTATCGCGAACTCGTCCAGCCCATCCGCATGAACGATGAGCACCTGCTCGCTGCCGAGCCGCTCGGCCACCTCCGCCAGCGGGCGCAGCCAATCGGGGCTGAACACGCCGATCACCTGGCGGCGGGCGCCCGCCGGATTGGTGAGCGGCCCAAGAACGTTCATCAAGGTGCGAAAGCCAAGCGCCTGGCGCACCGGCGCCGCGTGGCGCATGGCGCCGTGGTGGCGCTGGGCGAACAGAAAGCCGATGCCGATCTCGCGTATGCAGTGGGCGATCTGCGCCGGGGTCAACTCCAAGTTCACGCCGGCGGCTTCGAGCACGTCGGCGCTGCCGCTGAACCCGGTCATCTTGCGGTTGCCGTGCTTGGCCACCCGCGCCCCGGCGGCGGCGGCCACGAAGCCAGCGGCGGTGGAGATGTTGAACAGCTTGGCGCCGCTGCCGCCGGTGCCGCAGGTATCGACCAGATGCTCGGCCGCCACCTCCACCCGCAGCGACAGCGCCCGCATGGCCTCGGCGGCGCCCGCCACTTCGGCGGCGGTTTCGCCCTTCATGCGCAGCGCCGTCAGCAAGGCGCCGGTTTGCGCCGCCTCAGCCTCGCCCGACATCACTTGCCGAAACACGGCGTTGGCATCCGCTTGGCTGAGCGAGCGCCCTTCCACCAGTGCCGCCAAGGCGGTTTGAATGTCCATGCCTTCAAGCCCCCGGATGTTCAAGATTGAGAAAGTTGCGCAGCAGGTCATGCCCGGATTCGGTGAAGATCGATTCCGGGTGGAACTGCACGCCTTCGATTGGGAATTGGCGATGCCGGCAGCCCATCAGTTCGTGGACCGCGCCGTCGCGCTCCGTCCAAGCGGTCACTTCCAAGCAACCTGGCAACGAATCCCGCGCCACCACCAAGGAATGGTAGCGGGTGGCCTGCAGCGGCGCCGGCAAGCCCGCGAACAGGCCCTCCCCCTCGTGGTGGACCAGCGAGGTCTTGCCGTGCATGACGGCGTCGGCGCGCACCACCTCGCCGCCGAAGGCTTGGCCGATGCATTGATGGCCGAGGCAGATACCGAGCAGCGGCAGGCGCGGCCCGAAGGCGCGCACCACGTCCAGGCAAACGCCCGCCTCGTTGGGCGTGCAGGGGCCTGGCGAGAGCACGATGCGTTCCGGGGCCATGGCTTCGATGTCAGCCAGGCTGATCTCGTCATTGCGATGCACGGCCACTTTTGCGCCCAACTCGCCGAGATATTGCACCACGTTGTAGGTGAAGGAGTCGTAGTTGTCGATCATTAGCAGCATTGGGAGCTCAGTTCATTCAGTTCAATGGCAGTTCGAGGGCAAGGTGCCCCCGCTCCGAGGGAAGGGCAGTTCGAGGGCAAGTTGCCCCCGCTCCGAGGGAAGGGCAGTTCGAGGGCAAGGTGCCCTCGCTCCGAAGGAGTGTGCGTCATTGCAATCGTCGCTCCAAACGGCTGAGCATCTCCTGGGTGGTCTTCAGCTCGCGCAGAATCTCTTCCCGGCCCGGCGTGGTCTCCAGCTCGCGCAGGCGTTCCTGCTTGGCCTCGTCCAGGTTGTTCAGCACCACGGCGATGAACAGGTTGATCACCACGAAGGTGCCCAACACGACGAAGCTCACGAAGTACACCCAAGCCCAGCCATGGGCGGCCATGGCGGCGTACATGATGTCGGTCCAGTCCTCCAGGGTCACGATGCGGAACAGGGACAGCAGCGAGATGCCGAGATTGCGCCAGTGCGTGGGGTCCGCCTCGTGAAACAGGTGGTAGCCCGCCACACCGTACACATAGAAGATGATCGACATCAGGATGATCACATGGCCCATGCTGGGTATCGAGCGGACCAGCGTGGCGACGATCAGGCGCAGTTCCGGCAGAGCGGACACCAACCGCAGCACCCGCATCAGGCGGGCGAGGCGGGCCAGCGTGGCCAACTGGCCGGTCGCCGGCAGCAGGCTGATGACGACGATGGTGAAGTCGAAGAGGTTCCAGCCGTCCTTGAAGTAGCGGCTGGGACGCGGATGCTCGGCGGCGATCTTAATGATGGCCTCGACCACGAAGATGGCCAGGAAGAGCTGGTTCAAGGCCGCGAACAGCCCCGCATAGGCCTCGCGCAGCGCCACCGAGGTATCCAAGCCGATGACGACGCCGTTGGCGATGATGACCGCCGTGATGCCGTGCTGAAACCAGCCGCTGCCGGTGATGCGGCGCAGCAGGGCGATCATGGCGCGGCCTCCGCCAAGCCCTTGAGCCCGGCTTCCGCCAATGCCGCGGCGCGGAATATGGCCCGGCCCTTGTTCATGCTCTCCTTCCACTCCAGACGCGGGCTGGAGTCGGCGACGATGCCGCCGCCGGCCTCGATGTACAGGGTGCCGTCCTTGACCACCGCGGTGCGGATGGCGATGGCCGTGTCCATGTTGCCGTTCCAGCCGAGATAGCCCACCGCTCCGCCGTAGATGCCCCGCTTGACGGGCTCAAGTTCATCGATGATCTCCATGGCGCGGATTTTCGGCGCGCCGGACAGGGTGCCCACGGGCAGCGTCGCCCGCAGCACGTCCATGGCCGTCTTGCCGGGCTTGAGCTTTCCTATGACGTTGCTGGAGATGTGCATGACATGGGAATAGCGCTCGATGGCGAACTGCTCGGTCACCTGAACCGAGCCGGTCTCCGCCACCCGGCCCACGTCGTTGCGGCCGAGGTCGATCAGCATCAGGTGCTCCGCGATCTCCTTGGGGTCATTGGCCAGTTCCTCCTCCATGGCCTTATCCTCCTCCGGCGTGTGGCCACGCCGCCGGGTGCCGGCCAAGGGCCGGTTGATGATGGTGCCGTCCTCCAGGCGGGCTAGGATCTCCGGCGAGGAGCTGACGATCTGAAAGTCCTCAAGGTCCATGAAGTACATGTAGGGCGAGGGGTTGAGGTGGCGCAACGCCCGGTACAGGTTGATGGGGTCCGCGCCAAAGGGAATGGACATGCGCTGCGCGAGCACCACCTGCATCACGTCGCCAGCCTGGGTGTAGTCGCGGATCTTCTCGACGGCGGCCTTGAACGGCGCCTCGCCGAACTCGGAGACGAAGTCGCTTTCGAGCACTTCGGCGTTGGCGCCGCTCTCGGCGATCGGCGGCACCGCGCCCGCAAGCTTGCGGGCCAAGGCGTTCAAATGCGCCAAGGTGCGCTCGCGGATACCAGGTTCGCCCGGATCAACGAGGCGGATCAACTGCATGCTCGCCTTCAGGTTGTCGAAGATCAGCAGTTCCTCGGAAACCATCAGCACGATGTCTGGGGTGCCCACCGGGTCCGGGGGGGCGCTGTCGGCGAGCCGCTTTTCGATGTAGCGAACGCAATCGTAGCCAAAGTAGCCCACCAAGCCCCCATGGAACCTCGGCAGGCCCGGCACTGGCGCGACCCGGTATCGGGCCTGGAAGGCTTCGACGAAGGCCAGCGGGTCCTCGACCTCCGCCTGCTCCACGCATTCGCCATCGGTGTGGATTTCCACCCGGTGGCCAAACACCTTGAGCACGGTGCGGGCCGGCAAGCCGATGATGGAGTACCGCCCCCAAGTCTCCCCGCCGTGGGCCGACTCCAGCAGGTAGGACCAAGGCCCCCGGGCAATCTTTAAGTAGGCGGACAACGGCGTGTCGAGGTCGGCCAGTATTTCCAGCGCCAGCGGAACCCGGTTGTATCCTTGGGCGGCCAGATCGGCCAAGTCGTCAGCATTCATGGGCAGGTCTCGGGAGCGGTTGGGCGGGCCACCCGGAGCGTGGAGCGGACGGCAGGTTAAAGCAGGTCCCGGAAGGTTTCAATAACCGCATCGGCCCCCAAGTCCGCCGCCGCCACGCCTTGGCGGTAGCCGTAGGCGACGCAGACCACGGCGCAGCCGGCCGCTCGGGCGCAGCCCACATCGGCCAGGGAGTCGCCCACGAACAGCACTTCGTCCACCCCGAGGCCGAGCGCTGCGCAAGCGGCTAGGGCCGGGTCCGGGGCTGGCTTGGGCCGCGGCGCGGTGTCGCCCGCCACCACCGCATCGAAGCGGCCGGCAAAGCCAATCTCATCCAGCAGCTTGTTGGTCAGTTCGCCGCGCTTGTTGGTCACCACGGCCAGCTTGGCGCCCCGCCCGGCAAGGGTGGTGAGGGTTTCCTCGACTTCGCCGTAGGGCGCGCTATCAACCGCGATGCGGTTCCGGTAGCAATCGAGGAAACTCGCCAGCATGGCGTCCACCGCATCGGCCGGGGCGCCCCGGTGCGCTACCGCCCGCTCCAAGGCGCTGCGGGCGCCCTGTCCCACCCAATTGCGCGCCACCGCCACATCCACGCCGGCGAAGCCGAATTCGGCCAGCGCGTGGTTCAGGGCGAAGGTCAAGTCCGGAGCGGTATCGATCAGGGTGCCGTCCAGGTCGAAAAGATAGCCCGCATATCTGGAGAGTTTGCCCATGAAGCTTGTGACTACTCCGCGTTCGCGTCAGTTCTTTCGTTGCACTTGGGAACCGTGCCGCAGGTCAAAGGACTTGGGCGTCAGCCCAACTCAAACGGACCGAAGGTCCGCCAGCTCCTCCCGCATGGCGGCGATGGTGGCTGCATAGTCCTCGGCGCCGAATATGGCGCTGCCCGCCACGAAGGTGTCGGCGCCGGCCGCTGCGGCTTGGGCGATGTTGTCCACCTTGATGCCGCCGTCGATCTCGAGGCGGATGGGCCGATCGGCGGCGTCGATGCGCCGCCGCGCTTCGGCCAGCTTGCCGAGGCTCGACTCGATGAACGCCTGGCCGCCGAAACCCGGGTTGACGGACATGATGAGGACCAGATCGATCAACTCGACCGCCTCGTCGAGCGCCTGCAGCGGGGTCGCCGGATTGAACACCAGCCCAGCTTGGGCACCGCCGTCCCGGATGAGGCTCAAGGTGCGGTGCAGGTGCTCCGTGCTCTCCGGGTGGATGCTGATGAGGTTGGCCCCGGCGTCCAGGAAGTCGCCTATCAACCGGTCCACCGGCTTGACCATCAAGTGGACGTCGAACAAGCAATCGAAACCCGCCCGGCGCAACGACTCAAGCACCAGCGGGCCGATGGTTAGGTTGGGGACGTAATGGTTGTCCATTACGTCGAAGTGAATGACGTCCGCACCGGCTTCCAGCACGGCCTCGATCTCCGCACCGAGCCGGGAGAAGTCCGCAGAGAGAATCGACGGCGCGATCCAAGCCTCCCCGTTGCGTTGTTCGTGCTGCGGAAGCATGCCCATACCGTACCACATCCATGCTCAGCGGAAATCCTCGGCTCAAGGGCAAGATGCCCTCGCCCCAGCAGTATGCCCTCGCTCCGAAGGATCCAGCTACAAAGCGCCGTCTAGGCCAGCCGTTCCCGCAGCGCTTCAAGCTGCTCCGGTGAGCCGATGTCCGTCCAGAAGCCTCGCCAAAGCTGGCCGGTGACAGCGCCCGCGGCGACCGCCTTGAAGTAGAGGCCGCTGAGCGAAAAGGGCACCGGCTCGCAGCCATCGAGCAGCTGCGGATGGATCAGCGCCAAGCCGCAGAAGACCAAGCTGTCGCCGCGCCCGGTTAGCCGTTCGCCGTCCCACTCGAAGTCGCCCCGCTGGCGGAACGGCGGGGTGGGGGTCAGCAGCATGTGAACCAAGGCTCCGTCGCTAAGCCGACGGGGGAACTGATTAAAGGAAAAATCCGTGTAGATGTCGCCCAGGAGCAGCCAAAAGGGCTCATCGCCCAGCAGCGGCAGGGCGTTGGTCACGCCGCCGCCGGTCTCCAGCAGCACTGGCTCATGACTGTAGTGCACGGTCAGGCCAAAGGCTGCGCCGTCGCCGACGCAAGCTTCAATCTGCTCGCCGAAGTGGTGCAGGTTGATCACCACTTCGGTGACGCCCGCGCCGGCCAACCAACCGAGTTGATGGCAGATGAGGGGCGCGCCGCCCACCTCCATCGTCGCCTTGGGGCGATGGTCGGTCAGCGGCTTGAGTCGTGTGCCTCGGCCGGCAGCCAGAATCATGGCCTTCATTGGGCCGATGCCTCAGGGAGCGCGTCCGCCTTGAGGGCCAAGGCGGCGCGCCCTTCAAGCCGCTGCAGCCAAGCCGACAAGTGGCGGGTCTCGGCATAACCGCCGACGATGCGCCCCATGGCGGCAAGCACCGGGGCGATGTGGCCGAGATGGCTGGCCTTGGCGTCCCGCAGCCAAAGGCGGACGAAGATGCCAACCGCCTTGAACTGGCGCTGCAGGCCGGTGAGGTCCAAGGCGCGCGCAAGGGCTTCGGCCGTGAAGTCGAACCGGGACTGAACCCGGTAGCGTTCCTGCCAGTGGCGCAGGCACGCCTCATCAAAGCTGTGGTAGCAATCCCACAGCAGGCAGGCGAGGTCGTAGGTGGCCGGGCCGATCAGGGCGTCCTGGAAATCGACCAGCCCCAAGCGCCCGTCCCGGTCGAGAAGCAGGTTGCGGCAGTGGTAGTCCCGGTGGATCAGGCACTGCGGCTGGCCAAGCGCGTTGTCGATCAGCGCCTCGAAGGCGCTCTGTGTGCCCGGGTCGAGGGCTTCGCCGAGCCAGCGCTCTAGGAACCACTCGCTAAAGATGCCCAGTTCATCCCGCAGGCGGCTTTCCTCGTAGGGCGCCACCGCCTCGGTTTCAATGCCTTGGATGCGCACTAGGTTGGCGATGGCCAGCTCAAGGGCCTGGCGTTCGCCGGGACCGCCGTAGGCGTCCTCCAAGTGCCGCTCGCCCAGGTCGCTCAACAGAAAATAGCCCGACTCCCGGTCCATGGCCATGATCTCCGGCACCGGCAGCCGCGCGCCGCTGAACAAGCGCTGCATGGTCACGAAGGCGTCATTGCGCTCAAGCTCCGGCGGCGAGGCCATCACCACGGCGGACGACGGGGAGTGTGCCTTCCAGATGCGAAAGAACCGGCGGTGGCTGGCCTCCACCCGCAACGGCGCGACCCGCTCGACGGGGGCGCCGACGTTCGCCGCCACCCAGTTCGCCAGATCGTCGTCCATGGCCCGATGGTATCATCCGCGCCATGGGTCAGCGGTTGAAATCGATGGTGGGTAGTGGCTCATTTTGAATTGAATCAGCCTACAGATTCAGCTTGATGCAATTCAAACTGAGCCACTACCCGCTGGCCGGGGGCTTGGCACTGGCCATCGGCGCTTGCGCATTCGCCGCTGAAGCCGGTTCCGAAACGGACGCGGACGCGCCGCTGGCCGAGCGCTTCTGGGTCGATTGGGAAGAGCTGACCCCCGCAGAACGCCGGCGTCATCCGGCTTGGTGCAGCGGCGCCTACCGAT
>CAZRBP010000033.1:24101-27835 GCA_964598305.1 uncultured Pseudomonadales bacterium
CTGACCCCCGCAGAACGCCGGCGTCATCCGGCTTGGTGCAGCGGCGCCTACCGATTCCCGCAGCCACAGCAGGCCCAGCCCGGCGATTCCAAGGTCAAGGCCGCATCCGACTCCGCCACCTACCTTGCGGACGGCACCGTGGAGCTTGGAGGCGGTGTGGTCATCACCCAAGGCGCCCGCCTGGTGCGCACCGGCCGGGCGCTCATCAACCCGGATGCCGACACCGCCACCGCGCCTGGCACCGTGCGGATCAGCGATGCCGACGTCTTGATGCAGGGCGCCTCCGCCGAAGTGCGCCTGGACAACCGGGCGGCCCGTCTCGACGACGCCCAAATCCTTCTCACCGGCCCGCAACTGCGCGGCCACGCCGATGCGGTCGAGCGCCAGGGGGACGGCGACATTCGGCTGACCCGGGCCCGGTTCACCCGCTGCGAGCCCGGCAACGGCAGTTGGCGAATCGATGCGCGCTCCCTGCACCTGCCCGACGGCGAGGTGTTCGGCACCGCCCGAAGTGCCGTGCTGCGGGTCAAGGGCGTTCCCTTGGCTTGGCTGCCCTACCTGAAGTTCCCGGTCTCCGACGAGCGCCAGTCCGGGTTCCTGTTTCCCCACATCGGCGTCTCCGGCGAGGACGGCATCGATTTGGCGCTGCCCTATTACCTCAATCTTGCCCCCAATTACGACGCCACCATCACCCCCCGGCTGCTCGGCAAGCGCGGCGTCGGCGCGCAAGGAGAAGTGCGCCATCTCTCCCGCCGGGACCGCACCCGGCTGTTCGGCGGCTACTTGGCTAACGACAAGCTCTACGACGGCGAACTGGAGCGGGACGACTGGCGGGACCTGCAAGCCGCGGGCGCCTTTCCGGGGGAGGACTTCGACCCCGCCGGACGCTGGTTTGCGGGCATCGAGCATCGCGGACGGGCCGGACGCTTCCGGTCCTTCATCAACTACGCTGCAGTCAGCGACCGCGACTACTTCCGGGTGTTCGATGGCGCCGTCTCGGACCGCGGGCGCTTCAACCTAGAGCGTTACGGCGAAATCAGCTACCGCCACGGCGGATTCAGCGCCCGCCTCTGGGGCCAGAGCTTCCAGCGCCTTGACGAGATACGCCGCCCCGAGTACCGCCGATTGCCGGAAATCGACATCGGCTACCAAGGCTTGGCGCTCGGTCCGCTGCGGCTGTCATTGGATGCTCGGGGCGCTGCCTTCGACCGCAACACCGAGGACCTAAGGGGCATCCACGCGCTGACCGGCGAACGCCTGCATCTGGAGCCCCGCCTGAGCGTGCCGCTGCACTGGCCATTCGGCTTCATCACCGCCCGCGCCGGCTATCGCTACACGGCCTATGCGCTCGACTCCGAGGCCGAATCCCTGGAGGACGATTCACCCGAGCGAAGCATCTTCTACGGTAGCCTGGACGGCGGCCTGATCTTCGAGCGCGACCTCGATGCGTTCGCAACGCCCTTGGTGCAGACCCTGGAGCCGCGGGTGCGCTACTTCCGCCAAGGCTACGAAGACCAGGACGGGCTGCCGCTGTTCGACGCCAAGGCGTTGACCTTCAGCTATCGGCAACTGTTTCGCGACAATCGATTCGCGGGACTGGACCGCATCAGCGATGCCGACGAGCTGTCGGTGGGCGTGACCAGCCGCTTCTTCAATCGCGCCAACGGCCGGGAGTACCTCTACGCAAGCCTAGGCCAGACGTTTCACTTCCGCGACCGGCAGGTCACGCTCAATGGCCGCTTGAGCGACGATGAGCGCCACAGCGCATCGGCCATCACCGGCGAAATCGGCGGGGAGTTCGCCCGCCGCTGGCGGCTTGCCGGCGCCTTGGCCTGGGACACCGGCGACAGTCAACTCGACGAGGCCGCCGCCACCCTGTCCTACCGCCGGGACAACCGGCGCATTCTCAACCTGGGCTACCGCCGCTTGGCCAACGGCATCGACCAAACGGACCTGTCCCTGTACTGGCCAGTAGCGCCCCGCTATGCGGTCTTCGGACGCTGGAACCACGATCTCAAATTGGGCCGAACCATTGAGGGATTGGGCGGAATCGAGTACAACGACTGTTGCTGGCGGCTGCGCTTGGTGGTTCGCCGCCACTTGGACCATGCGGCCGTGCGCAGCCTTGACAACGTCGATCCGGACAGCGGCGTTTATTTGCAGATACTGTTCAAGGGGCTCGGCGCGTTCGGCGGCCAAGTGGATTCAATACTGCAGCGCAGCATTCGCGGCTACCGCTCCACCCCCTATTCGCTGTCCGAGGGGCGGTGACGCCGACGGCGGCTTAAGGGAATCGAAAAGGAAGAAGCACATGGGCCTTAAAAACAGTTTGAAGCGCGGTCTGCGCGGTTTGAGCATCGGACTGGTCCTGCTCGGCGCGAGCGCAACCCAGGCCGAGTACCAGGAGCTGGACGGCATCGTCGCCATCGTCGATGACGACGTGGTGCTGGCCTCGGAACTGCTCAGCCGCTTGGACGTGGTGCGCGAGCAGATCGCCCGGGACAACGTGCAGGCGCCCCCGGACAACGTGCTGGCCAGCCAGTTGATGGAACGGCTGGTGCTGGAGAACATTCAGTTGCAGCAGGCGCGCCGCCGGGGCGTGGAGATCGACGACGAATCCCTCACCCGGGCGGTGGCCACCTTCGCCGAGCAGAACGAGATGACCATCGAGCAGTTCCAGCAGGCCTTGGCAGAGGACGGCATGAGCTACCGCGCGTTCCGCGAGGACATTCGCCGCGAAATGCTCATTCAGCGCCTGCAGCGCAACATGGTGAACCGGCGCATCAGCATCAGCGAGCAGGACGTGGAAGACCTGCTCGACTCGCCCTATTACCAACAGTTGCTGTCCGATGAGTTTCGAGTGGGGCACATCCTGCTTGCCGTCGAGGCCGGGGCCGGGGAGGGCACGGTGGCCGCCGCCGCTGAGGCAGCAGAGCAAATCGTCAAGGATCTGCGCGCCGGCGCCGAGTTCAGGGAAACCGCCATCGCCAAATCGGCGGGGGCCCGCGCCTTGGAGGGCGGCGACTTAGGCTGGCGGCGCGCCGGGGAGTTGCCGAGCCTCTTTGCCGATGAAGCGCTCAATCTGGAAATCGGCGAGACGGCGGACCCGATCAAGAGCGCCAGCGGCTTCCACATCATTCAACTGCTCGACCAACGCGGCGCCGGCATGCAAACCGAAGACCAAACCCTGGCCCGCCACATCCTGGTGCAGCCATCGGCCATCCGCACCCCCGAACAGACCGAGGCGCTGATCGGCGACATCCACAGCCAACTGGCCGCAGGCGGCGACTTCTGCGCCTTGGCGGAGGAGCATTCGGAAGACCCGGGCAGCGCCCTGAACTGCGGCGATCTCGGCTGGACCACCGGCCAGCAGTTCGTGCCCGCCTTTGTCGAGGCGATGAACGGTACCGCCACCGGCGAGTTGTCGGCCCCCTTCGAGTCAAGATACGGCTGGCACGTCATCGAAGTGCTGGAGCGCCGCAC
Source organism: uncultured Pseudomonadales bacterium (assembly GCA_964598305.1). Lineage (GTDB taxonomy): Bacteria > Pseudomonadota > Gammaproteobacteria > Pseudomonadales > Azotimanducaceae > Azophilus. The sequence continues at coordinate 27,585 of CAZRBP010000033.1, forward strand.
CCAGGACATGGGCGAGGAGGCGCGCCGCAACATGGCACTGCAGATTCTGCACCAGCGGCGTTTCGATGAGGAGCTGCAGGCCTGGCTGAAGGAAATCCGCGACGAGGCATTCGTCGAACTGCGGCTCTAATGCCGCTGGCCATCACCCCAGGCGAACCGGCTGGCATCGGCCCGGATCTGATCGTCACGCTGGCCCAGCGGGAGCGGGCCTCGGATTGGGTGGCGCTGGCCGATGCCGAAACGCTGAAGGA
>CAZRBP010000034.1:0-18955 GCA_964598305.1 uncultured Pseudomonadales bacterium
TGATATCAGGCCAATAGCGGTCTGCAGTCGAAAATTGTGTGTGTCCTTGTTTGGATCCTTGTTTGGACGCCAGCTGCCATCCATAATCCGGCGCTTGAATCGAGGCCGGGAGGGTCCATGCGCCGGGTTCACACGTTTTGCCGGATATGCGAGCCGCATTGCGCCTTGGTCGCGGAAGTGGATGACGAGCGGATTCGGCTGCTGCCGGATCGCGAGCATCCCGTGCATCGGGGCTTCGCCTGCCACAAGGGGCTGAAGTTCACGGAAGTTCATGAAGATCCGGATCGGCTGAACCATCCACGCCGGCGCACTGGTGCCGGGACCTTTGAGAACGTCCCTTGGCCGGAAGCCATCAAGGACATTGCGGAGCGGCTGTCGATCTTGTCCGCCACCCATGGCCCCGAATCCATCGGTGTCTATTTCGGCAACCCCTCGGGATTCAACAGCACCGGCCGGGAAACGGCCGGCAAGTTCGCCCGGGCGCTGGGCGTACGCTACGCCTTCGGCTCCGGCACCCAGGACTGCGCCAACAAGTTCGCCGCCGCCGAAGCGGTGTTCGGCACGGTGAACCTGCATCCCATACCCGACTTCGAACATACCGACCATCTGTTGGTCATCGGCGCCAATCCGCGCATTTCGCATATGAGCTTCGTGCAGATGGCGGATGCCATGGGGGCGCTGCGCGGCATCGTGGAGCGCGGCGGCACGGTGCGCCACGTCAATCCGCGGCGCACCGAGTCGGTTTCACCCGCTACCGGCGACGTGCTGCGCATCAAGCCGGACACCGACCTCTACCTGCTGGCCGCCATGATCGACGAGACGCGCCGCCAAGGTTGGGTCGATTGGGACATCCTTGAACGGCACGGTGAGCGGGTCGAGGAACTGTTCGCCTTCACGGCCCGCTTTCCGGCCGAGCGGGCGGCACCCGTCGTCGGCATAGAGGCGGATGCCATCCGGGCATTGGCACGGGAGTTCGCCACCGCCGAGGCGGCCAGCATGCACGTCTCCACCGGCGTCAACATGGGACGCCAAGGCACCCTCGCCTATTGGCTGGCGCAGATGTTGAGCTTGGTCACCGGCAATCTTGGGCGGCGCGGCGGCAATCTCTATTCGCCCGGCTACTTTCCAGCGGCGACGGTGGGCCTGCGGCGGACTGAGGATCCGTTCTTCGAGACCGATTTCGGGCCCTTGCGCCGGGTTGCCGGCAACCTGCCCGCCAATCTGTTGGCCGAGCACATCGAGTCCGGCAAGGTCAAGGCGTTGATCGTCATGGCCGGCAATCCACTGCTGTCGGTGGGCGGTGGATCCCGCCTGCGCCGCGCCTTCGAAATGCTGGAGCTGTGCGTCGTCATCGACATCTATCCGAATGCCACCGCCGAGTTGGCCGACTACGCGCTGCCGGCCACCGACTGGCTGGAACGGGCGGACCTGAACGCCCTGTCGCCGGGCTTTCAGCCCAAGCCCTTCGTACAGCACACGGAAGCCGTGGTGGAGCCAAAATTCGAGCGACAGCCCGAGTGGTGGATTCTGGCCAGCCTCGCCGAGCGTCTTGGGCTGCCGCTGCCGGTTAAGCCGGACGGCACCGGACTGAATGCCCGCCACGATCGGCAATTGGCCGCCGCCGGCCTTTCCCGGGAGCGGCTGCGACAAAGCGCATCGGGTACCGAAGTGCTACCCCCGCCTACGCCGCAAGCCCTGTTTGAAATCGGCGTGCAAAACCCTGGTGGACGCATCGACTGTTGCCCGCGCCTGTTCGAGAACGCCCTGCAACGGGCCGAGGCGCTGTTCAATGAACTGCTCGCCGAGCCCGCCGACCAATTGAAGCTGATCACCCGGCGCACCAACACGATGCTGAACAGTTGGTTCGCCAATCTGCCTTCGTTCAAGCGCGACTACGCGCTGGACAATCCGCTGTACATGAACCCCGAGGATGCCCGGCGCTTAGGCTTCGATGAATCCGCCGAAGTGCGGGTCGAAAGCGCCAGCGGCGTGGTCATCGCCATCCTCCGGCTCGACGACTCACTGCGTCCCGGCGTGGTGGCCATGACCCACGGCTGGGGACACGGGGCGAGCCCCGCCTTGAAAGTGGCGAGCAACCATCCGGGGGTCAACGTGAACGCCCTGTTGCCCACCGGGGTGGGCAGCTTCGAGCCTTTGAGCAACCAAGCCCATATGACCGGCATTCCGGTCGAAGTGCGGGCGGCCTGAGCGTCTTGTCCGACGCCGCCGACCCCTACACCCACCGAGTCGGCGAGGAGCGTAAACCGCCGGTTGGCTTCGGTGAACGCCTGCGCCATCTCGGCCCCGGCATCGTCATCTCCGGCACCATTGTCGGCTCCGGTGAAATTCTGCTCACCTCAAGCCTCGGCGCCCAAGCCGGTTTCCTGCTGCTCTGGTGGGTGCTGCTGTCCTGCTGGAGCAAGTCCATCGTGCAGGCCGAGCTGGCCCGCTACATCATCATTTCCGGGGACACCTACCTGCGCGCCCTGAACCGCCTGCCCGGACGCATTCAAACTCGGCGTGGCGGCATCGCCTGGCCCATCCCCTTGGGCTTGCTGGGCTTCATACCCTCCCTGCTCACCATGGGCGGCATCGTCGGCGGTGCCAGCCAAGGGCTGCAACTGCTGATCGGCTTCGACACGGTCACCAACACGGCCATCGTCGCGGTGGCCGTCATGGCCGTGCTGGGCACCGGCGCCTACCTGCGCTTTGAGCGCTCGATGATCGCCTTGGTGATGAGCTTCACGGTCATCACCTTGGTCTGCGCCATCACGATGCAGTTTTCCGACTACGCGGTGAGCCTTGCCGACGTGGCTTCCGGGCTGCGCTTCGACTTTCCCCTGGAGTTTGCGGTGCTGGCCTTGGCGATGTACGGCTACACCGGCGTCAATTCCAGCGAGTCGGCGGCCTACACTTACTGGTGCATCGAGAAGGGCTGGCCGAGCCACATCGGCGCCGACCGCAGCGACCCCCGTTGGCTGGACCGGGCGCGGGGCTGGATTCGGGTGCTGCACACCGATGTCTGGGTCACCCTGATCCTCCTCACCCTAGCGACGCTGCCCTTTTACATGCTGGGCGCCGGGGTGCTGCACCGCAGCGGCGCGACGCCCTCCGGGCTTGACACTATCCGCACCCTGTCCGCCATGTTCACCGACGTGCTCGGCGGCTGGTCCCTGTGGCTGTTCGGCTGCGGCGCCTTCTTCATCTTCTTCTCCACCGCGCTGTCCGGCATCGCCGCCGGCGGCCGCTTCGTGCCCGACTACTTGATCGAACTCGGCCTGCTCGACCGCCACCGGGTCAACCGCCGCAACTGGATCCGGGGCTACGTGCTGATCGTCCCCGTCACCAGCTTCATCCTCTACCTGACCTTCGAAAGCCCGGTACTGTTGGTGACCATCGGCGCCGTCACCGCGGCCCTCTTCCTGCCCCTCCAAAGCGGCGCCACCCTGTGGCTGCAAAGCCGCTTCCTCGACCACCGGGTGCGCCCGGGGGCCTTGGCGAAGGGTGCCCTCTGGACGGTGTTCTTCTTCCAATTGGCGATGGCCGCAGCCGTGATCTGGTTTGTGATTCTTTGAGGGGGTTAGGAACCTCCAACCGCCGTCTTGAACCCTGAGTACTTCGGCTGGTCGATGGCGACTTGGTTCACCACGGTTGCACGCAAGTGGGCGGCCAATCCCGGATGGTCCAACGGCATGGACCCGTCGCGCAGGGCATGGACCAGGCGCCAGCGAAGCGCCTCCAAACCGTCATCGGTGCCGAGCAACGCCTGCAGCCGGACGTGTTCCGCTTGCCGATGCGGCGCGCCGAGCTCAAGGTCGCGCAGCACGATGTCCAGTGAGTTGCCCGCCACCCGGGCCAGAAAGTTGGTGCGCCCGGAGGTTTCGGCCATGACGTCGCCGCGCAAGTAGTCGCGCACGCTGATGAGCAACTCATCCAGGCGGGGCATTTCCGATGCGGCTGTGGGGTCCTCACCGGCCACTAGTTCGGCCGGCCCTGGAATCAGCAGGTTGACGCAATCCACCTGGCACTCGGAGGAGCGCCGCCCGATGGCCGGCCGCTCCACGGTCTGGTCCGGACCGCTGCGGTAGTGCTCAGCCATGCCAAGACAGCCAATGGCCCACCAGAAAGAGCCGAACACCTCCCAGAAGCGCACCCGTTCCGGGTCCACCGGCTGGCCGGATTCGGCTTGGTAGCCCGCGAAGAGATCGGCGGTGTGGCCAAATCCGCCCACCGGCAGGTCGCTGCGCCCAAAGCGCCAGGAGTTGGTGCAGATCCAGCCGAGGTCGCGCATGGGGTCGCCGATGTGGGCCACTTCCCAGTCGAGGACGGCGATGATCCCCTGACCGTCGATCATGAAGTTGCCGTTGCGGAAGTCGTTGTGGACCAGCTTCAGGTCCGGGGTGTCCGGCAGGTGGTCCAGCAGCCAGCGGCCGGCGTAATCGATCATCGGCTGCGGCGTCGGGAACTCACGGTAACGCTCCCAAGTCTGCTCCACGAACTCGGCGGGCGTGATAGTGTCGAGCGCCTGATCCAAGCCGGTGGTCTGCAGATCGATGGCGTGGATGCGCGCCAGTATGCGTCCGCATTCGAAGGCGAGCTTCGGACGCACCGCTTCGAACTGCGGCGAGCGAACGATGCGCGCCCCCAGGGCCTCGCCGTCCAGCCACTCCATGAGGAAGCCCTCGCCCAGACCGTCCTCCTCTGCTAGCACGTGAAACACTTCCGGCTCGGGCACGCCCACGGACCGGGCCACTTGCATCAGCCGCGCCTCCACCGCCAGCCCCGGATGGACGCCGGTGGCCTCCGCCTGGGGCGCCAGCCCGCCCGGCGCCCGGCGCATGGCCAGCAAACGTTCGCCAGCGCCCGCCTTGGCTCGGATTCGGTAGGTTTCCTGGCTGGCGCCCCCGGACAGGCGCTCGACGGCAATCAGGCCATCGCAGCCGGGCAGGTGGTTGGCGATGACGGCATCCAGCCGTGCATTGAAGTCGGCTTCGACCATGGGGCGTCGCTTCGGTCAACTCGGTGGCGGGCAAGTGTGCCACAGAAATTCAGGGCATGGCGGCAAACCCTTGCGCCCGATAGTCTTGGGCCACCGCGTACACCTCCCGCGACTCGGACCTCGACGCCGTCGGCTTGACCACGCCGACCTTGTCAAACGCCGCCTTGGCGGCCTTGATCCAAGCGTCCACGCCGTCACCCTGCATCAGCTTGACCACCAAGCCACCGCCCGGCGCCAGCCACCGGGCGGCCGCGGCCGCCGCCAATTCCGCCAAGTCCATGGCTCGCGCTTGGTCCGCCGCCCGCACACCCGATATGTTCGGCGCCATATCGGACAAAACCAGATCCACCAACGGCGTCCTTCCTGACGCGCCAAGAACAGCCTCGACTTGGCTTGCGACGGCTTCATCGCCAAATCGCCCGGTGACCACCTCCACCCGAGAGCTCGGCGCAGCCACCGGCAGGGGGTCAACCGCGACCACCCGCCCCTTTGAAATCCGTTCGGCGAGATAAGACGTCCAGCCGCCGGGCGCTGCTCCGAGTTCCAATACCCAGAGATCTGGCGCCACCAAACCAAAGCGCAGGTCTAGTTGGGCCAGCTTAAAGTGGGCGCGGGACACCCGCCCCTCGCGCCGGGCCGCGCCGGCGAAATAGTCCCGCTTCTGCCGATTGAGCCAGCGCTGGCTGGATTTGCTTCGCTTGGGCACGCTTCCCCCATTCAAAGACCCTGCCACCTTGTGAAAAAACAACCGCAAAAACAACTAAGATCGCGTACCAGAGCCCCATCCATGCCAAGGAGAACCCATGATCTACGAAATCCGCAACTACCACTACGAGCCGACCCGCATGACCGAATACAGGGCGTGGGCCACCGACAAGGCCCTGCCCTACATCCGCGAGCACTTCGACTTGCTGGGCTTCTGGGTGTCAACGGACGAACCCGCCGAGGTCAACGGCAGGCCCTTGGACGAACTCGGCTCCGCCACGGTCACCTGGATTCTCCGCTGGCCGGACCTCGCCACCCGCCACGAGCGCTTCCCGAAGCTGTTCGGCACCGACGAATGGAAGGCCATCATGGCCGACAACCCCGGCCTTGAGAACTACCACCGCATGGAGGCTAAGTTCACCGAAGCGCTGTAGATGCCTGCAAGCCAGTTTGAACGCCAGTCGATGAACCGAAACAAGATGGGCATGTATCCAAGCAACCCCGCGCCACCCAAGGTGTCGATCAGATTGCGGATCAACGCAAGCGACCGTGATCTGATCGACCACGCAGCCACGAGATGCAGCAAGAGTCGTCCCCAGTTCATTTTAGAGGCGGCACGCTCCGCCGCCGAGGATGCCTTGCTGAACCGCATCCCTTCCGACCTTGACTCAGATCATTTCGCAACATTCGCCGCGCTGCTCGATGAACCGCCGAGGCCCAACGAACGCCTCAAAGCGCTTCTGGCAACACCCGCACCTTGGGAAGATTGATCGCGGAGCAGGTAGTCGGGGCTCTGGAAGGTGCCCGAAGGCCGTCCCAAAACACTGCGGAGAACTCGCACACCTGAGTTCCGAAAATAGGACAGTAACGGCGGGCCAATGTCCGGCAGTCTCTGCAGAGATCGCCTCTGGACGGGAATCGGTGACGCACGCCATCCTAGGCTCACCGTCAATCACCATGAACCTGCCTCACGGCTCTCCGCAACTTGCTGGTCCGATGGGCACTGACAAACGCTTTGGATTCCCGCCATGCCTCGCCAACGCCGCTTCAATAGGCGAAGTTCAGCCTTGCCAAGAGTGTCCCATTGGGGTATATGTAGACCAATGCACACCGTCGCGGAGACCCCAACGTTCTCCCGTCAAGCGAGCAAGCTCTTCGATGAGGGCGCAAAGCAGGAATTGATAGCCTTTTTGGCGAGAAACCCACTGGCTGGCGACGAAATTCCCCAAACGGGCGGGGTCCGCAAACTGCGCTTTGCGTCTTCCGGGAGAGGCAAAAGAGGTGGCGCAAGGGTGGTTTACTACTACTTGGACGAAACGATGCCGATCTACGCACTGTTGGTGTATGCAAAGGCGGCAAAGACAGACATGACACCGGATGAGAGACGCTTGGTTTCCAACCTAGCAGCAGCATTGAAAGCGACCCGCAAGGAGATGAAGTGAGCACTTTTGCCGACGACCTGATTCAGTCACTCAACGAAGCCATCGCCCACGCGAAGGGGGAAGGTCCCGCCATCCTGCACACTCCCGTGACCCCACGAGACGTTCGCAAGCAAGCGAACCTCACTCAAGCCCAAATGGCACCGCTCATGGGCATGAGCCTTTCCGGGTACCGGAAATGGGAGCAAGGGTCACGCCAAGTCAGCGGACCCGCAGCGACACTCTTGCGAGTAATCCAAGCGGAGCCGGAGGCAGTTAGACGAGCGCTATTCCCGGCAGCAAGTTGACCGCTTCCCCGATTGCTGGCATGGTTCCCTGCACGAGCGCTTGGAGAGCGGGGTTGGCCTGCCCTGCCCTCGCCGCGCATCGGCGGTTTGGTGGTGCCCCAGGCGGGAGTCGAACCCGCACGGCATGCAGGGGTGTACCTGCAACGTTCCCGGGGAGTGCGAATCCCCTGCGTCTACCAATTCCGCCACTGAGGCCCCGGGGTCCGCGCCCAACAAGGCGCGGGCCTCGGCATTTTCGGTTCCAACCGTTGTCTATCGGCCTGACGTGAGGGCAGTCTGGCATGGGCACCAGCGCAAATTCTGTAGGAAAAGGCTGCAATTGCTGTAAGCCATCGGCTTTTCGGCGCTTGGAAAGCGCACGTCGTCCGCCACCGCCTTGGATTCTGATGGGCGCGATGCAGGATCGGCCTGAAATTCCGGCTAAAGCCCGCGCCGTCCGCCCCATGCGAGTGCCCAAAACTAAGAGCTAGCGCATCATCCAATTGGCCGCGGCTCTCTGGAGCAGCGGTGAGTCCTCGCTGATGCCTTCGTTCCCATAGCGGTTCAACGTCGCGAGAATCGGTATAGTGCTGCCTCCAGAATGCGAGGCAGAGGGCGTATCCCCATCAAGCCTCCCCGATCGGATTTGATGGCAGCAACAAACACAAAACTGACAACGGCGGTTGAAGCCTACTTCACCGACCTTCGACGGGTGCGCGCCTCCGGCGGCGCAACCGGCGAGCGTTCCAGCTACGGGCCGCTTGGCAAACCTCCTGAACGCCATCGGCACAGCACTTAAGCCGAAGGTGTTCTGCGTGGGCGAACTGGCCGACCAAGGCGTGGGCCATCCGGACTTCGGCCTCTACGCCACGAAGCAGGTGCAGAAGGGTCGACCCCGCCAAGGCCAGTTGCCGGAGCGTGGCGTGGTCGAGGTCAAGGCGGCGGACGACGATGCCTGGCTCACCGCGGAGGGCGATCAGGTGAGCCGCTATTGGGGCCACTACGGGCTGGTGCTGGTCACCAATCTGCGCGACTTTGTCCTAGTAGGCGAGGACGGGACCGGCCAGGCGGCGAAGCTCGAAACCTTCCGGCTGGCGGACAGTGCCGACGACTTCTGGCGCGAACTGGAAAAACCCCGCGCCTTCGCCCAAGGGGCCGGTGCGGGCCTCGGCGAGTACCTCGCCCGGGCGCTGTCGCATCGGGCCGCGCTGGCGGAACCGAAGGATTTGGCCTGGCTGCTTGCCTCCTATGCGCGTGACGGCCTGGCTCGGGTCGAAGCGGCCAGCGACGCATCGGCGCTCACAACGGTGCGCACAGCGCTCGAAGAAGCGCTCGGCGTCCGCTTCGACGGTGACCAGGGCGCTCGCTTCTTTCATTCAACCTTGGTGCAAACCCTGTTCTACGGCATTTTTTCCGCTTGGGTGCTGTGGGCGCGGCAGAGTCAACCACCGGCTGGCGGGTTCGATTGGCGCACGGCGGTCTGGCACCTGCGGGCGCCCGTGCTGGCTGCGCTGTTCCAACAACTATCCCAGCCCGGCAGGCTACAGCCGCTCGGCTTGGTGGAAGTGCTGGATTGGACCGCCGCCGCGCTGGACCGGGTGGACCGCAACGCCTTTTTCTCGCGCTTCAACGAGGGCGAGGCGGTCCCCTACTTCTATGAGCCGTTCTTGGAATCATTTGACCCTGCCCTGCGCAAGCAACTCGGCGTCTGGTACACGCCCACGGAAGTGGTCCGCTACATGGTCGCCCGCGTCGACAAGGCGTTGAAGGACGATCTGGACATTCCCGAAGGGCTGGCAGCGGAGAACGTCTATGTACTCGACCCATGCTGCGGCACCGGCGCCTACATGGCCGAAGTGCTGCGCCGCATCGCCGCCAACCTGCAAGGACAGGGATTGGGCGCACTGGCCGGCGCACGGCTGAAGCAGGCGGCGACCGAGCGGGTGTTCGGCTTCGAGATCATGCCCGCGCCCTTCGTCGTCGCCCATTTGCAGGTTGGCCTCACCATGCAGGACTTGGACGCACCACTCGCTGAAGACGACACCGAACGCGTCGGCGTCTTCCTCACCAACGCCCTAACAGGCTGGGAACCACGCCCAACCAACAAACCCCTCCCCTTTCCGGAACTGGAGGCGGAGCGCGACCGCGCAGAAAAAGTGAAACAGAGTGCGCCAATTCTCGTGATACTTGGCAATCCGCCCTATAACGGCTTCGCCGGCATGGCCGTGGACGAGGAGCGCGAACTCTCCGATGCCTACCGCACCGCCAAGCGGGTGCGCCGCCCCGAAGGCCAAGGGCTGAACGATCTCTACGTGCGCTTCTTCCGCATGGCGGAACGGCGCATTGCGGAGAAGACCGGCCAAGGCGTGATTTGCTTCATCTCCAACTACTCGTGGCTCGATAGGCTCTCGTTCACCGGGATGCGGGAGCGGTATCTGGAGGCATTTGACGCGGTGCGCATCGATTGCCTGAACGGCGACAAGTACAAGACCGGCAAGGTCGCGCCGGACGGCTCGCCTGACCCCAGCATCTTCTCTACGGAAGGCAACCCGGTCGGCATTCAAGTGGGCACCGCGATCGCGACGTTGGTGCGCAAAGCGGACCACAAGTCCGCCGATGCGGTGGGCTTTAAACATCTCTGGGGGCAGGCAAAATCGGAGGAGCTGACCGCGACAGCAGAGGCGGCGCCAGATTTGCTCTATGAGGAGATCGAGCCCGTCCTGCGGCTCGGCCTGCCCTTCGTGCGAACCGCCGTGAGCGAGAATTGGTTCGATTGGCCATCGTTGCCTCACCTTTTTCCGGTTTCCTTTCCCGGCGTTAAGACCAGCCGCGATGGATTCCTCGTCGATATCGATCTCGACCGCCTCCGGGCGCGAGTGGGCGACTATTTCGACCCCAATCTCAGTGACGCAGAGATCAAGCGGCGCTATCCCAGGGCAATGAAGAACACGGCTCTTTTCGACGCCCCGGCAGTGCGGAATGCGCTACTGAAACGCGGCGGGCCGGACGAGTCGGGGTTTATCCGCTTTGCGTATCGACCATTCGACTACCGATGGCTCTATTGGGAGGCAGACAGCGCATTGCTGGACCGCCCTCGCACTGAATACCGGCCACACATGATAGAAGGAAACATCTGGCTATCGGCTGCTCAACACCTCCGCAAAAGCGCCGATGAGCCGCAGTCCTGTTTTTCCACTCACATGTCCTCACTCCACCTAATTGAGCGCGGAGCGCTAATGTTCCCTGCATGGTTGCGGGATGACGGCATCGGGGTGAAGGCGCCAACTCGCATCGCCCGAATCTGTCCTCCAGAGCGCAACGCCATCTCGAACGGCTGGGACTCGGCGTAAACGACCTTTTTCATCACGTTCTGGCCGTGCTGCACGACCCCACCTATCGCCAAGCCAATGCAGGAGCACTCAGAATGGGATGGCCTCGAATTCCACTACCTGGTTGGCCGGATGACAATGCCGAAGGCGAAGCTCAAGCGCTCATCCAGTCAGCGGCACAAGGGCGGGAAATCGCGGCGTTGCTCAACCCTGACATCCCGGTTCCCTCGATTACGCAGCAACCGCTTAAGCCAGAGATCGCCGCCATCGCAGTTCCCACCACGGCCAACGGACACAACATGGCCGGAGACGACTTCGCTGTCACCGCAGGGTGGGGGCGCCTCGGAAAAGGTGATGTCGTAATGCCCGGCCGAGGCCAAGCCGCCGAACGCGCCCTCGCAGCCGAGGAACGCACCGCAATGTCTGGTTCGCTCTCTACCTTGGGCGAAACCACCTTCGACATCCGCCTCAATGCCAACGCCTACTGGCGTAACGTGCCCGCAGCCGTGTGGCGCTACAAGCTCGGCGGCTACCAAGTGCTGAAGAAGTGGCTCTCCTACCGCGAACACGAAATTCTCCAACGGCCTGTACACCTCGACGAGGTACAGCACTTCGCGGACACAGCACGGCGAATAGCGGCGACCCTGATGACCTCGACATCCGGCCCCTAAGCGCTTGATCCGTATGCTGCAACCAACGATTTGCTCGTGTCTCCGCGACGTCCCCTCACACCCTGAAATTCCCTGTTGACCGTTTCTCCGATTGCTGGCATGGTTCCCTACACGAGCGCTTGGAGGGCGGGGTTGGCCTGCCCTGCCCTCGCCGTGCATCGGCGGATTGGTGGTGCCTCAGGCGGGAGTCGAACCCGCACGGCATGCAGAGGTTAGTCTGCAACGTTCCCGGGGAGTGGCAGTCCCCTGCGTCTACCAATTCCACCACTGAGGCCCCGAGGTCCGCGCCCACTAAGGCGCGGGCCTCGGCATTCTCGGCCCCGGCCGTTGTCTTTCGGCCTGCCGCAAGGGCAGTGTGGCATGGGCACAAAGCCAATTTCTGTAGGAGAAGGCCGCAGTTGCCGTAGGACATTGACCCTTTGGCGCTTGAATTCCGCCGGATGCGAGACACCAGAGCGACCCGGTTCAACTATGACGTAGCCAAGACTTTCCGAGATATTCGGGCTAGGCAGGAAAGGTTGGCCAAAGCCACACAACGATAATATCGGTTTAGTGGTTGCCCAATTTGCGCCTTGGTTCTTATCGCGAGGCCCTACTATGAGCTGATTTTCTTAGGCCATGTCAATCAGCCAGTGAAAATGCCTACTTGTTCGAGCAAGTGATCGATCCGCTGACGGTCATCGCGTTCTGTTTCCGGCTCGTAACCCGGTGCTGGCCACAGCCTCCGGTACGTCGATACCATGTAGTCCTTGGTCTCTTGGTCCAATCCTTCGGCGTCAACCCCCACTGCAAGCAATTCCAATACCAGCATCTCGACACCTCGGTGGATGAGCCGTGCCGGAAAACTGAGTATCGCCTTCGTCGTATGAAGGGCCTGTTTGGGAGCACCTAGCAGAAGCCAAAGACGGCCCCAATAGAGTAGTGAGTCAAAGTCGTAAAGACCTCCATCGCCAAATCGGCTAGAGGCTGAGCGAGTTATCTCGTCGACGATTGTCAACTGGATTCCCCCTTCCTCTCGCTCTTCCCGCTCAATCTTCTTGTTTAGCTGATCGATCAACGCCCACAGAGCGCGAGGACCAACTTTTGGGCTGCGCGCCTGTTCGAGCAGCCATCGGTCACTTGGTTCGCCAAACTCAACAATTGAGCGAGCCGCGTACTCCAGCGCAACTGAATCAACTTCCCCCCGGCCAAGGTACAGCCCCGCAAAGTGGCAATGGTTCCACACCAACTCCACGAGTGTACTGATTTCCCCCGCATTGACGATGCGGCCGAGGTGTTTTAGAGCTGGGATCGCACGCCTGAACATCACCCGACGACACGGTGGAGAACTCGCACACCGGGGTTCCACATTTGTGACGGTGACGGCGGGCCAATGTCCGGCAGGCTTTGCAGAGATCGCTTCTGGACGGGAACCCGCGAGACGCGTCACCCTTCCCCGATGACCACTTCCCGCATCAGGCTGGTGAACTCCGAATCCATCCCGGCGGATCACTCCGCACCTTGCAGCAGCTCATCGCCTCGGCCTCGCACAGGTATGAAAACGATCTTTGGCCCTGCCAAGTCGGGTTGACCTTCCTCTACATCGAGTCATGCGCCAACATGCCCAACAACACAACGAGCGAGCCGCACTCAGGCCAATCCACCTTGGCCGCACTGACTGATGAATGGTGTCGGTGGCGCCGGGCCGACACTGGCACGGGAAGCCAAGCCGAAGCCATGTTGATCGGTGTGCTATCGACCCACGTGATGGAAGCGCTGCGGGAAAAGCACGGCATCCAAGTGGAAAGTGCTGCCGTGACTGTCGCCAGGCGCGACACGCATCACCTCGGACGCAATGCGAAGACGACCCGAGGCGCGGCTCTGACAGATATCGACTTGGATCGCCTGCCCGATATCCTGGCTGTGCCAGAGGCGGTGCTTTTTGACACTCAAACGGGTGACTCGCTGATCTATGTGTTCACGCCGCTTCAAGTAGATTCGCGCAAAGGAAAGATTGCAGTGCGGGTCAACTTCACTGACAGGTTGAAAGTGGGCGATGCGCCACGGGAGTCGCTGACCACCAACTCGGTGCGTTCGGCTGGCTATGTGCGCACCGGGGACCTTCCGGCCCCTCGCTATGATCCCTTGACGGGCGAAGTGAAGTAGCGGCCGCCGGTCCGAGACGCAACCCTCAGTGCAGTACGACGATCGCCAATGGCGACCCTCCATCTACCGGGACGGCGGTCTGGCTGTCGCCAATTACCCGGCCTACCCGGCGGCAGTAACACTATAGACCTAGACGCTCAGAATGACCAACTTTGAAGTCAGCGGATTCCCTGATGATGATGGCCGCGACGTCTTCAGCCGCATATTGTCCCAGCCACCTTAAACATGATCCACCCCATCCACCTCGTACCCCATCTCCCCGTTCGGCGTCCTTACCGTCACCTCGTCTCCCACTGACTTGCCGATCAGCGCGCGGGCGATGGGGGACATCACGGAGATCTTGCCCGCCTTCAGGTCCGCTTCGTCCGCGCCGACGATCTTGTAGGTGATGGGGTCGCCGGTGTCGCTGGCGATGAGCCGCACGGTGGTGCCGAAGATCACCTTGCCTTGGGGGGGCACCTTGGTGATGTCGATGATCTGGGCGTCGGCCAGCTTGCCTTCGATTTCGCGGATGCGGCCCTCGTTGAAGCTCTGCTGCTCGCGGGCGGCATGGTACTCGGCGTTTTCACGCAGGTCGCCGTGCTCACGGGCGGCGCCGATGGCGCGGCTGATCTCGTGACGCTTTTCGGACTTGCGCTGCTGCAGTTCCCGGCGGAGAGCCTCGGCGCCTTCCAAGGTCATGGGTGTGGGCATGTCCCTCAAAGCCTCGTGCGTCTATGCGTTCCCCAACGGGGTTCTAACTGCCAGCGGCCAAGCGCTCCGCGTCGCTGGCGTGCAGGGCGCGGTGCAGGTCCTGCAGACGGCGCACCTTGATGCCGGCCGCCGCCTCGCGGGCTTGGCGGATGGCGATGCAAAACGCTTGGCCGCCGGCCATGGTGGTCGTGTAGCACACTTTCCGTTCCAAGGCGAGCCGGCGAATGACGGCGGAGTCGGCGATGGACTGCCGGCCTTCGGTGGTGTTGACGATGAGGTCGATGCGCTCGTTCTTGAGCATGTCGGAAACGTCCGGGCGCACCTCGGTCACCTTGTTGACCCGGTCGCACTCGATGCCCGCCTCGCGGATGCAGGCGGCGGTGCCCTTGGTGGCCACCAGCTCGAAGCCGAGGTCTTTGAGTTCGCGGGCCAGGGCAGGAGTCTGCGGCTTGTCGGACCCCTTCACGCTGACGAACGCCCGTCCGCCCTGGGGCAGTCGGTCGCCCGCCGCCAGCGACGCCTTGGCAAAGGCTTCGCCGAAGCTGTCCCCCACTCCCATGACTTCCCCGGTGGACTTCATTTCCGGGCCGAGTATGGGATCGACGCCGGGGAACTTGTTGAACGGGAACACCGACTCCTTGACGCTGATGACTTCGGGGATCATCTCCTGGGTGAACCCCTGCTCCTTGAGCGTCTTGCCGGCCATGCAGCGAGCACCGATCTTGGCCAGCGACGTGCCGATGCACTTGGAGACGAAGGGCACCGTGCGCGAGGCACGGGGGTTCACCTCGAGCACGAACAGGTCGTCGCCCTGCACCGCGAGCTGCACGTTCATCAAGCCCACCACGCCGAGTTCCAAGGCCATGGCCCGAACCTGCTCGCGAATGCGTCCGCACATGGCCTCGCCGAGCCGGTAGGGCGGCAACGCGCAGGCGGAGTCTCCAGAATGCACCCCGGCCTGCTCGATGTGCTCCATGATGGCGCCGATCACCACGTCGCGCCCATCGCAGACCGCATCCACGTCCACTTCGATGGCTTGGTCGAGGAAGCGGTCGAGCAGCACCGGGGAGTCGTTGGAGACATCCACCGCGCTGCTGAGGTAACGGGCCAGTTCCTGTTCGTTATAGACGATCTCCATGGCCCGGCCACCGAGCACGTAGGACGGCCGCACGACGATGGGAAAGCCGATCTCCCGCGCCCCCTTGATCCCATCCTCGATGCCGGTGGCGGTGCGGTTGGAGGGCTGCTTCAAGCCGAGCTTGTGCAGCATGGCCTGGAACCGCTCCCGGTCCTCGGCGCGGTCGATGGCGTCCGGGCTGGTGCCGATGATGGGCACCCCCGCCCGTTCGAGTTGCTCGACGAGCTTAAGCGGCGTCTGGCCGCCAAACTGCACGATCACCCCGTCCGGGCGCTCCACATCGACGATGGCCAGCACGTCCTCCAGGGTGACCGGCTCGAAGTACAGCCGGTCCGAGGTGTCGTAGTCGGTGGACACGGTTTCCGGGTTGCAGTTGACCATGATGGTCTCGTAGCCGTCCTCGCGCATGGCCAAGGCGGCATGCACGCAGCAGTAGTCAAACTCGATGCCCTGGCCCACCCGGTTGGGGCCGCTGCCGAGCACCATGATCTTCCGGCGTTCGCTGGGGTTGGCTTCGCAATCCTCCTCGTAGGTGGAGTACATGTAGGCCGAGGCGGCGGGAAACTCCGCAGCACAGGTGTCCACGCGGCGGAACACCGGCGTCTCGCCAATCGCTAGGCGGCGTTCGCGAACCGCCTGCTCCCCGACCCCGAGCAACGCGGCCATCCGTGCGTCCGAAAAGCCCTTGCCCTTGAGCAGGCGCCATTCTTCGGCGGCCAACTCCTCAAGACGGCGCCCTTCCAAGCTGCGCTCCTCCGCCACCAGATCCTCAATTTCCGCCAGGAACCAAGGGTCGATTCGGGTCAGCTCATGCACCTCCTCCAAGGTCCAGCCCGCTCGAAGCGCATCGGCGACATACCACAGCCGTTCCGCGCCGGCGGTGCCGAGTTCCCTTCTCAACGTGCGCCGCGCCTCCGCTTCGGGCAGTTCGCCGAGCACCGGGTCGAGGCCCGACTTGCCGGTTTCGAGCCCCCGGCAGGCTTTCTGCAGCGACTCCTGAAAGCTGCGCCCTATGGCCATCACCTCGCCCACCGATTTCATCTGGGTGGTGAGCCTGGGGTCGGCCTGCTCGAACTTCTCGAAAGTGAAGCGCGGGATCTTGGTGACCACGTAGTCGATGCTCGGCTCAAAGGAGGCCGGGGTGACGCCGCCGGTGATGTCGTTCTCCAACTCATCCAAGGTGTAGCCCACGGCCAGCTTGGCCGCCACCTTGGCGATGGGGAAGCCAGTGGCCTTGGAGGCCAGCGCCGAGGAGCGCGACACCCTGGGATTCATTTCAATCACCACCATGCGCCCGTTGTCCGGGTGTATGGCGAACTGCACGTTGGAGCCGCCGGTATCGACGCCGATCTCCCGCAAGACCTGGATGGAGGCGTTGCGCAGCAGTTGGTATTCCTTGTCGGTGAGGGTCTGGGACGGGGCCACCGTGATGCTGTCGCCGGTGTGTATGCCCATCGGGTCCAGGTTTTCAATGGCGCAGACGATGATGCAGTTGTCCTTGGAGTCCCGCACCACCTCCATCTCGAACTCCTTCCAACCGAGCAGCGACTCGTCGATCAGCAGTTCGGTGGTGGGCGAGAGGTCGAGCCCGCGCTGGCAGATCGTCTCGAACTCCTCCCGGTTGTAGGCGACGCCGCCGCCGCTGCCGCCGAGGGTGAAGGAGGGGCGGATGATGCACGGGAAGCCGAGCTGGCTTTGCACCTGCACCGCCTCCTCGATGCTGTGGGCGATGGCCGAGCGGGGCGTGGCCAAGCCGATGCGGCGCATGGCCTGATCGAAGCGCTCGCGGTCCTCCGCCTTGTCGATGGCATCCTGGGTGGCGCCGATTAACTCGACGCCGTGATCGGCCAACACCCCTTCCCGCACCAAGTCGAGGGCGCAGTTCAGCGCGGTTTGCCCGCCCATGGTCGGCAGCAGGGTGTCCGGGCGCTCCGCTTCGATGATGCGCGCCACGGTGGCCCACTCCACCGGCTCGATGTAGGTGGCGTCCGCCATGGCCGGATCGGTCATGATGGTGGCCGGGTTGGAGTTGACCAGGATCACCCGGTAACCCTCGTCCCTCAGCGCCTTGCAGGCTTGCGCCCCGGAATAATCGAATTCACAGGCCTGGCCAATGGTGATGGGGCCGGCGCCAAGGATCAGAACTGATTCGATGTCGGTGCGCTTAGGCACGGGCAGCGGCCATGAAGTCGATGAACTGGTCGAAGAGATAGGCGCAATCCTGGGGGCCGGGGCTGGCCTCCGGGTGGCCCTGAAAGCCGAACGCGGGCCGGTCGGTGCGGCGAATGCCCTGCAGGGTGCCATCAAACAGGGAGACATGGGTGGCTTCAAGGCAATTCGGCAGGCTCGCCTGATCCACCGCAAAGCCGTGATTCTGGCTGGTGATCACCACCTGTCCGGTGCTGAGGTCCTGCACCGGATGGTTGGCGCCGTGATGGCCGTGGGGCATCTTGACGGTGGCGGCACCGCTGGCAAGGCCGAGCAACTGATGGCCGAGGCAGATGCCGAACAGGGGAACCGACCCGTCGAGCAACTCGGCAATGGCGTCGATGGCGTAGCGGCAGGGCTCCGGATCGCCGGGACCGTTGGAAAGGAACACGCCGTCGGGCCTCAATGCCAGTGCATCGTCGGCGCAGGTGGTGGCCGGAACCACAGTGACGCGACAACCGCGGCTGGCCAACAGCCTCAGGATGTTGCGCTTGACGCCGAAATCGTAGGCGACCACATGGAAGCGTCCGTCACCGCTTGGGCCATAGCCTTCGCCCAGGGTCCACGCGCCTTCGCACCACTCGTAGGCTTGATCGCAGGTCACCGCTTGGGCGAGATCCATGCCCTTCAAGCCCGGAAAGGCCCGCGCCTCGGCCACGGCTTCCGCCTCGGAACAGTCCCCGGCGGCGATGCAGCCCGCCAAGGCGCCCTGCTCGCGCACCAGCCGGGTCAGGCGGCGGGTATCGACGCCGCCGATGGCGACCACGCCCTGCTCAACGAGAAAGTCCGGCAGCGTCTGGGCTTGGCGCCAACTGCTGGCCCGGCGCGGCAACTGCCGGATCACCAACCCGGCAGCGCTGACGCCCCCGGATTCAACATCCTCCGGATTGACGCCGGTGTTGCCGATCTGCGGATAGGTGAGGGTGACGATCTGCCGGGCGTAGGAGGGGTCGGTGAGGATTTCCTGATAGCCGGTCATGGCCGTGTTGAACACCACCTCGCCAACGGCAATGCCTTCGGCGCCAAACGAATGGCCGCGAAACAGGCTACCGTCCTCCAATGCGAGCACCGCGGGCTTCAACCTGGATCGACCTCCTTGCCACGATAAGGGGTTGCAAAAAGGCGAGACCGATGCCCATCGACCTCGCCTTGCGTTGGGGCGGCATTCTAACCGACTTCGGGGTTCTTGCGAACCATCCGCCTGGCCTAAAATCATCGCCACACACCGGGAAAAGCCTCTGTTTCTCAACATGCCGCCGAACCAAGCCATTGGGCCAACGGGCTGCCATCGCCTGCTTCACGCGGCGCCCAACCGGGTCGTGGACCTAGGTGGAGCCGTTGGCCTGCTCGGCTACGCCGCCT
>CAZRBP010000034.1:19055-24514 GCA_964598305.1 uncultured Pseudomonadales bacterium
CCCAACCGGGTCGTGGACCTAGGTGGAGCCGTTGGCCTGCTCGGCTACGCCGCCTTGGCCTGGTACTCCCGAGGCACGACCGCGGCCCCCGAGCTGTGGGGGTTCTTCGCCTTGATCGGCTGGGTTTCGTTGCCGGTGGCGATGGTCTTTGCGTTCTTTTGGCGGACGCCCGACCGGCTGCCGATCGCGCGGCTGATGATCTGGGCGGCGCTGTTCCGGCTGTGCGGGCCGTTCGGCGTGCCGCTGTTCGAGGACGACTGGTTCCGCTACCTCTGGGATGGCTACCGGTTCATGGAGACCGGCACGCCCTACGGCTTCGCCCCGGCCGAGGCCTTCGCCGACCCGAGCGTTCCCCCAGCGTTTCAGCGCCTGCTCGACCAGATCAACTACCCGGACCTGCCCACCATCTATGGGCCGACCACCCAGTACGCCTTTCTGGCCAGCCATGTTCTCGGGCCGGGCAGCCTGGTTCCGCTGCAGCTCCTGCTGATCGGCGTCGATCTGGTGCTCATCCGGTTGTTGCTGTCGGTCGCCCCGGCAGGCTTCGTGCTGCTCTACGCCTGGTGTCCGCTGGTGATCAAGGAGATTGCCTTCACGGCCCACCCCGACGGCTTGGGCGTTTGCCTGCTGTTTGCGGCGCTGCTGCTGCACCGGCGGGACCGGATGGTCGGCGCCGCGGCCTGCCTAGCTTTGGCGGTGGGCGCCAAGGTGTTCGCGCTGCTGCTGGCGCCCTTCATCCTGTTGCGGGCGCCGCCGCGGGCTTGGCTTGCCTTCTTCGGCGTCCTTGGGCTGCTCTACGCCCCTTTCATGATTCAGGGCAGTTCCGACTGGGCTGCGTTGGCCATCTTCGCCCAAACCTGGGAGTTCAACGCCGCCCTCTACGGCTTGCTGACCCTCTGGCTGCCGCCCCTGACCGCCAAACTGGCGTTGGGTGCCGGGCTGGCGGCTCTCGGCGCCGCCTACTGGCTGCACCATCGGCGGACAGCCGCCGGCGAACTGCCCCGGGGCGACTGGATATTCGGCCTGTTCCTGCTGGCCGCGCCGGTCATCAACCCGTGGTATGCCGTATGGCTGCTGCCATTCGCCGCGCTGTGGCCGAGTTGGTGGGCTTGGACCGCCGCTTGGGCGCTGTTGCTGTCGTACGTCACCGGCGCCAACCTAGGCGCCGTTGCCGACCTGGACCCCTTCGCCCATCCCGTTTGGGTCCGCCCGGTGGAGTTCGGCGTGGTTTTTCTCGCCTTGTGCGCCGATGCGTGGCGGCGTTACAGTTCCCAATCCCACCAAACCAAACGGATTTCGAATGGCTGATCCCGTCAACATCACCGTCTTTCGCTGGGCGGGCGCCTGGGGACCGTTCAAAGTGAACATTCCCTGCGGCGAATGCGCGCTGACCCACGACATCATCCAAGACTGCATCGAAACCGACTTGGCGGGCATCGAGGTGGAACTCGATCTTCGTGACTGGCTGACCGAGTGGTGGAAGCCGCTGCCCAAGGGGGGCTGGCACGCACCCATCGTGCTGGTGAACGGCAAGATCATCTCCCAGGGCGCGGCGTTGAATCGCGGGGTGCTGACCCAAGCCGTCATCGAAGCCGCGATGGCGGACAACCCCCTCGCCGGCAATCACATCTTCGGCAAGACCGGTTGCGCGCACTGCGTCCGGGCCAAGGGGTACCTCGCCCAGGCGGGTGTCGAGAATCGCTACTACGACGTGGTCAAGGACACTCGCGCGCTGTATGAAATGCTGGCCCGCGTCAAACCCATCATCGGGCCGAAGACGCCGGTCACCGTGCCGCAGATCTGGATCGACGGCCGCTATGTGGGCGGCGCGGATGCGCTCAAGGACCTGTTGGGCTTGGCCCAAGTCGAGCCGAACCCGGATCGCGGCCAATGCTCGCTGTCCCCGGCCCGATAAATGTCCTGAAGGAACAAGGAAGGAACATGGTCAATCTCCGGACTCCATCAACCGCTCGTCGGCTGGCCCCTGGGCTGGTGGCGGCATCAATCGGGGCGTTCCTCGTCTCGCCCGCAGCGCTTGCTTCCGGCTCCGTCGGCACCGGGGCGGGGGGCATCAGCCAATACGGGGCGCTGTACAAGCAGGGCAAGTCGGCGTTTTTCCAGAAGCTCGCCTGCAATCGAACGCAATGCGCCTTCCGGCGCAGCGAAGTCAGCGCAGAGCTGGCAAGAACCCTCGTTGCCAGCCTAGCCACTCGCGCCGAGGTCAAGTTCGACGTGTCGGAAACCGACACGCTCATCAACCAGCTTTGCCCCGGCGAAGGCGCTACCGGATGCGACGGCAAGGTGGACGAGCAGGAGGCGGTTCAATACTACTTGAGCCGCCGCTTTGGAGTGGGCCGATGAGAGCGCTCGCTACCCTACCCCTCATCCTCCTTTTGTCCACACCCACCTGGGCGGCCGACGGGTCGCCTTGGCTGCCCGTGCCGAAGTCCGGCTCGCTCAACCTGTCCTACGTTTCCGAGTCGGCGAAGAAGTTCTACCGCGGCAAGGCCCGCACCAACCTGCCCTTCCAGAAGATCGATCAGGACACCATTTGGCTTAGTGCCAACTACGGCTTGACGGATTCGCTCGCCCTTGACGTTCAACTCGGCCATGCTGACGTATCCGGCAAGGCGCCGTCACCGCCTGGGCCACCGGACCGGGACGGCCTTGCGGACGTCAACCTGGGGGTGACCTGGCGCTTGGTGGACGAAGACATCAGCCTAGGCGCGCCAAGCGTTGCCGTGCGTATCGGCGCGACGATCGCGGGCGACTACGATGTGGGGCTGCCCACGGACATCGGGGACGACGCCAGCGGCGTGGAGGCCTCGCTGATCGTTGGCAAGATCATCGGCGGCCGCTTCGCGCTTTCCGGCGAAATCGGGCGCCGCACCCGCGACAACAAGGTCCCGGACGAGACCTTCCTGAACGCCAAGGCCTTCCTGGTGGTCAGTCCGCAACTGATCCTGAACGTCCAGTACCACAACACCATGGCCGGCGGCAGCTTGGACATCGGTGATCCGGGCTTCAATTTCGGCCGCTTCCCGGAGACCACCGAAGACATTGAGCGCGTGGGATTCGGCGCCACCTTCAACGCCACCCCGCAACTCGGCTTCGGCCTGAACTGGTTCACCATCGTGGATGGCCGCAACACCGCTGACTTTGATGCCGTCGCGGCGACGGTTTCCTATACGTTCGACGTCTATCGATCCGGCCAGTAGCACCGCAACGACTTGGAGCCGATTCCATGTACCACGGCATGACCGTTGGCGTTGCGATTCCGGCCTTGAACGAAGCGCAGTCGATCGGCTTGGTGGTTCATGACCTGCTCGCCCTGCGCAACGAAGACCAAACGCCAGTCATCGATGAGGTCGTGGTCTGCGACAACGGCTCCACCGACGCCACCGCCGCAGGGGCGGCGCAGGCCGGCGCCCGGGTCGTTCACGAGGAGCAACCCGGCTACGGCCGGGCCTGCCAAGCCGCCATCCGGGCACTGGCCCCATCGGACATCGTGCTGTTCACCGACGCCGACCACGCCTTTCACGCCGACCAAGCCGTGCGCCTGCTCGAAGGCATCCGCGCCGGGGCTGATTTGGTGATCGGCTCCCGCACCCTGGGCAATCAGGACCAAGGCGCACTGACCAATAGCCAAAGGGCGGGCAACTGGGTGGCCACCCGCCTGATCCGAGCACTCTGGGGGCAACGGGCGACCGATCTCGGCCCCTACCGCGCCATTCGCAGCCAGGCCCTGGCCCGCCTCGACATGCGCGATGCCACTTTCGGCTGGACGGTGGAGATGCAGGTGAAAGCCATCCAACACGGCATGAAAACGGTCGAGGCGCCGGTGGACACCCGCCAGCGCATCGGCCAATCCAAAATCAGCGGCACGCTGCGTGGCGCCATCGGCGCCGGTTGCGGCATCCTCGGCATGATCGCGAGGCTCCGCTGGCAACAGCGGCACGCAGCGCGGCAGCCCGTGGTCCGTACCGCCCATCCGAACCGAGGCTAAATCTACGATGCAGCACACCTACCCACCCATTCAGTCCTTCCTAGCAACCGCGCTGGCGGCCGCCCTCCTTCTGCTGGGCATGGCCAGCCTGCCGGTTGCGGCCCAGGAACCGGAGTTGATCCCCATGTGGGACGCCAGTGACGAATCCAACCCGGCCACCATCGACCACGGGGCTTGGCAGGAAATCCTCGACCGCTATCTGCTGACTGACCACCCCTCGGGCGTTCACCGCTTCGACTACGGGGCCCTCAAGGCCAACGCCGAAGACCGCCAGAAACTGGGTGCCTACCTCCAAGGCTTGGCCCGGCTCGACCCCCGCACCTACGCCAAGGCCGAGCAAATGGCCTACTGGATCAACCTCTACAACGCGCTCACCGTGTTCGTCATCGTGCCCCGCTACCCCGTGGAGTCGATCAAGGACATCAAGAGCGGCCTCATCGACTTCGGCCCGTGGAACCTGGAACTCATCCCCATTGCAGGGGAGAAGCTGACGCTGAACCACATCGAGCACGGCATTCTCCGGCCCATCTGGCGCGACCCGCGCATTCACTATGCCGTCAATTGCGCGAGCATCGGCTGTCCCAACCTCACCCCTGAAGCCTACCGCTCCGACAACCTGGAACGGCTTCTGGAGCAGGCCGCCTCGGAGTACATCAACCACCCGAGAGGCGCGCAGGTAGTGGGCGGCGAGCTCCTGGTGTCGAGCATCTACGATTGGTTCAAGACCGACTTCGGCGGCACCGACGCCGGCGTGTTCGCCCATCTCACCCAGTACGCCAGGCCGGAGCTGGCCGCAGCGCTCGCCAACCACGACAGCTTCGACGACGACTACGACTGGAGCCTGAACGGGCCCTGATCGCGGCGGGGAATCCGAGGGAGCACACGCGATGAAACGCAATCAAATCATCCTGGTAGCCGCAGTCATCGTTCTGGCGGCGCTGTTCTTCGCCTTCGATCTGCAACGCTACCTGAGCCTGGAGTTCCTTCAGGCCCAACGCAGCGTGGCCGTGGAATTCCATCAAGCCAGCCCGTGGCTGACCAGCTTGGGGTTCCTGGCCGCCTACGTCGCCATCACCGGGCTCTCCCTGCCCGGCGCCGCCATTCTGACCTTGGCGGCCGGCGCCATTTTCGGGTTGGCGCTGGGCACGGTTATCGTCTCCTTCGCCAGCACCATCGGCGCCACCCTCGCTTTCCTGTTGGCCCGCTACCTGCTGCGCGATGTGGTGCAAAGGCGCTTTGAGAAACAGCTCGGACCGATCAACGAGGGCGTGCGCAAGGACGGCGCGTTTTACCTGTTCGCCCTGCGCCTCGTGCCGGCCTTCCCCTTCTTCGCCATCAACCTCGCCATGGGCTTGACGCCGCTGAAGGTATGGACGTTCTTCTGGGTCAGCCAAGTGGGCATGCTGGCCGGCACCCTCGTGTACGTGAACGCTGGCCAGCAAATCGGCCAACT
>CAZRBP010000034.1:24614-27255 GCA_964598305.1 uncultured Pseudomonadales bacterium
AGGGCGAAGTTCATGCGGCTGGCGGCTCGATGAGTGATTTCGAGGCGTTCCCCGCCGCCGGCGAACATCACCGTGTGGTCGCCCACGATGTCGCCGCCGCGCAGGGCGCTGAAACCGATGGTGCGCCGGTCACGGACCCCGGTTTCGCCTTGGCGGCCATACACGGCGTCCTCCTCCAAGCTGCGGCCGAGGGCACCGGCAATGACTTCGCCCAAGCGCACCGCAGTGCCAGAGGGGGCATCGATCTTGTGCCGGTGGTGGGCCTCGACCACCTCGATGTCCACTTCGTCACCCAGTGCCCGCGCCGCCTGCTCCACCAAGCGGAACATCAGGTTGACGCCAATGCTCATGTTGGGCGCCATGAGAATGGGAACCGCCTCGGCGGCGGCGCGAATGCGGGCGAGGCCCGCCGCATCGAAGCCGGTGGTGCCGATGACGAGGCCCCGGCCCGCGTCATGGCAGGCATCGACCGCCGCCAGGGTGGCGCTCGGGACCGTGAAGTTGATAAGCGTCTCGAAATCGTCAATGACGTCGGCCACCGAATCGGCGATGGCCACACCCAACGCGCCCACGCCCGCAACCTCACCGGCGTCGGCCCCCACCGAGGGAGCGTCCGGCTGTTCAATGGCCGCCCCAAGCTGCAGCGCGCCATCCTCGGCAATGGCCTGAATAAGGGTGCGCCCCATGCGCCCCGCTGCGCCCGCGATGGCAACTCGAATCATGGCTGCATCCTTAAACCGTTTCTCAGTCAGTGCTTTAGGCTGTCGAAGAAATCCCTGACGCCGCGGAACCAGCCGCTTTCCTTCGGCGAGTGATGCTCGCTGCGCTTCTCCAAGCTGTGCTTGAACTGGCGCAGCAACTCCTGTTGCGACTCATCGAGCTTGACCGGGGTTTCCACCACCACCCGGCACAGCAAGTCGCCGACGCCGCCGCCGCGCACCGGGGTCACGCCCCGGCCACGCAAGCGGAACATTTTGCCGGTTTGGGTTTCCGGCGGCACCTTGAGCTTCACCCGCCCACTCAAGGTGGGCACCTCGAGTTCGCCGCCCAAGGCGGCGTCGGCGAAGGACAGAGGCACCTCGCAGAACAGGTGCCGGCCATCGCGCTCGAAGATGGGGTGCTCGCGCACCTCCACCTGAACGTAGAGGTCGCCGGCCTCGCCGCCGCGCCCCGCCTCGCCTTCACCGGCCAAGCGGATGCGGTCGCCGGTGTCCACCCCGGGCGGAATGCGCACCGACAGCGTCTTGCGCTCCTCCACCCGGCCGCGCCCACCGCAGCGGCGGCACGGGTCGGTGATGACCTGCCCGGCGCCCCGGCAGCGGGGGCAGGTTTGCTGTAGTGAGAAGAAGCCCTGGGCAACGCGGATCTGGCCGGCGCCACCGCACTCCGGGCAGGTGCTCGGCTGGGTTCCCGGCGCCGAGCCGCTGCCCCCGCACTCTTCGCAGGTGGCGAGCACCGGCACCGAAATCTCCACCGTGTCGCCCATGACGGCCTGCTCCAAGTCGAGGGTCAGGGCGTAGCGAAGGTCCGCGCCACGGGAACGGCCGCTGCGTGCGGAGCGGGCGCCGCCGAAGATGTCGCCAAAGACATCGCCGAAAATGTCGCTGAAGCTGCCGTTGAAGCCCGCACCGCCCATGCCGCCAGCGCTGGGGTCCACGCCGGCATGGCCGAACTGATCGTAGGCGCCGCGCTTTTCGCGGTCGGAAAGCACTTCGTAGGCCTCCGAGGCCTCCTTGAACTTCTCTTCCGCCTCGGCGTCATCCGGATTGCGATCCGGATGCAGCTTCATGGCCAAGCGCCGATAGGCCTTCTTGACGTCGTCGTCAGAGGCGTCTCGGTTCAGCCCCAGGATCTCGTAGTAGTCGCGCTTCGCCATCAGTTCGTTCCTGCCCGGGGCTCAGTGTGGCTGCGGCTTTGCTCTCCGCTTAGCTATCGCCGCCCTTCTTGCCGTCGTCCTTGTCGTCCTTGACCTCTTCGAACTCCGCATCCACGGTGTCGCCGCCATTGCCGCCCGCTGGCCCGGCGCCGTCCGCACCGGCGGCCGCGTCGGCACTGCCCGCCGCCTGCTCAGCATAAGCCTTCTGCGCGAATTCCGCAGAGGCGTTGGACAGCGCCTCGATCTTGGCTTCGATGTCGGCCTTGTCCTCGGTCTGGAGGGCCGCCTCCAAGTCTGAGGCCGCCGACTCCACGGCAGCCTTCTCGGCATCGCCCGCCTTGTCGCCGGCGTCCTTGACCGCCTTGCGCGCGGCATGCACCAAGCCATCGGCCTGATTGCGCAGATTGACCATTTCGGCGAACTTCTCATCGTCGGCGGCGTGGGCTTCGGCGTCGCGCACCATCTCGTCGATCTCGTCGTCCGACAGACCGCTTGAGGCCTTGATGACGATGGACTGCTCCTTGCCCGTCGCCTTGTCCTTGGCGGAGACGTTGAGGATGCCGTTGGCGTCGATGTCAAAGCTCACCTCGATTTGCGGCATGCCGCGGGGCGCGGGCGGAATGTCGGCGAGGTCAAAGCGGCCGAGCGACTTGTTCTGCGCCGCCTGCTTGCGCTCCCCTTGCAGCACGTGAATGGTCACCGCCGTTTGATTGTCGTCGGCGGTGGAGAACACCTGGGTCTTCTTGGTGGGAATGGTGGTGTTCT
>CAZRBP010000035.1:0-19254 GCA_964598305.1 uncultured Pseudomonadales bacterium
CGCTGCTGCGCAGCGTTTACGGCTATCCGGAGTTTCGTTCCGGACAGCTTGAGGTCATCGAGTCCGTTCTCGATGGCCGGGATTCGTTAGTGCTGATGCCGACCGGGGGCGGCAAGTCGCTGTGCTACCAGATTCCGGCGATGCTGCGTGATGGGGTGGGCATCGTCATTTCGCCCTTGATTGCGCTGATGCAGGACCAAGTGCAGGCGCTGCGCCAGTTTGGCGTGGCGGCGGCGTTTCTCAACTCCAGGGTGCCCTTCCATGAGCAGCGGGAGATTGAAGGAGCGCTCAAGCGCGGCGAGTTGGATCTGCTGTATCTGGCCCCGGAGCGGCTGCTGAGCGGGGAGTCAGGCACCCTTGAGTTGCTGCGCGGGCTTGATGTGGCGCTCATCGCCATCGATGAGGCGCACTGCGTCTCCCAATGGGGGCACGACTTTCGCCAGGACTACCTAGGTTTGCACGTGCTCGCGGAGCACTTCCCGGGGGTGCCGCGCATGGCGCTGACCGCCACCGCCGACGTGCGCACACGGGGGGAGATCGTATCCCGCTTGGCGCTCAACGAGCCCCGGCGCTTCATCAGCGGCTTCGACCGGCCCAACATCTGCTACCGGGTGCAGGTGAAGGGCAGCCCGGGAGTCCACTTGTTGGGGTTCCTCGACGGCCATCGGAACGAGGCGGGCATCGTCTATTGCCTCTCGCGGCGCAAGGTGGAGGAGACGGCGCAGCAGTTGGTGGAGGCGGGCTTCGATGCGCTGCCCTACCACGCCGGCCTCGCCAGCGACGTGCGCCAGCGGCACCAAAACCGTTTCCAGCGCGACGATGGGGTGGTCATCGTCGCCACCGTTGCCTTCGGCATGGGCATTGACAAGCCGGACGTGCGCTTCGTGGCGCATACGGATCTGCCGAAGAGCGTGGAGGCCTACTACCAGGAGACCGGGCGTGCGGGCCGCGATGGGCTGCCCGCCGATGCCTGGATGAGCTATGGCCTGCAGGATGTGGTTCGCCTGCGGCAGATGGCCGACCAATCCGAGGCGGACGAGCAGCGCAAGCGCATTGAGCGTTCCCGGCTCGACGCGCTGCTCGGCTGGTGCGAGGTCACCACTTGCCGGCGGGTGGCGCTGTTGTCCTACTTCGGCGAAGACTACGCCGGGCCGTGCGGCAACTGCGACATCTGCCTCAATCCGCCCGAGACCTGGGACGGCACGGTGGCGGCGCAGAAGTTCCTGTCCTGCGTCCATCGCACCGGCGAGCGCTTTGGCGCCGCCCACGTGATCGACGTGCTGCGCGGCAAGGACACGGCCAAGGTGCGCCAGCACCGGCACGAACACCTATCCACCTACGGCATTGGCACCGATTTCTCCGACCGCCAATGGCGCTCGGTGGCCCGGCAGGTGGTGGTGCGCGGCTTTGCCCGAGTCGAGGCTGAGCGCTTTGGCGCCTTGGTGCTGACCCCCGCAGCCCGGCCCTTGCTGCGGGGTGAGGAGCGCCTTGAACTGCGCGAGGAAACCCGCATCGAAAGACCTAAGCGCAACGCCAGCCCGCGTCCTGAGGCCTACGCCGTCAGCGCCGCCGATGAGCCGCTATGGCAGGCGCTCAAGGCCCGGAGAATCGAGCTGGCGGACCAAGCGGGTGTGCCGCCCTACGTCATCTTCCACGACGCAACGCTCAAGGAGTTCGTGCGTGCCCGGCCTGACTCCCAGGATGCCATGCTGGCCCTGCACGGCGTCGGCGAAACCAAGCTCAAGCGCTACGGGGAGGCCATGCTGGAGGTCATCGCCCTGCACCCAAGGGTTGACTAGCTGCCTCGGCTGCCCTACTCAGTTCAAGCCCCGCCGCTCAAGCAGCGGCTCAACTCTCGGCTCGCGGGCAGCGAATTTGCGGAACAGCTCCATGGCGTCCTCGCTGCCGCCCCGCGACAGCACGGTGTCACGGAAGCGCTGGCCGTTTTCGCGGGTCATGCCGCCGTTTTCTCGGAACCACTTCTCCGTGTCGGCGTCCAGCACTTCACTCCATATGTAGGCGTAGTATCCAGCCGCGTAGCCGCCCATGATGTGGGAAAAGTAGGGCAGGCGGTAGCGCGGCGGCACGGTGGTCAAGTTAGCACCCGCAGCGGCGAGGGCCTCGGCTTCAAATGTCAGGATGTCCTCGGGTGCGGGAGCCTCGCCCGGCGCGAGCTGGTGCAGGGCTTGGTCGATCAGCGAGGCCGCTAGGTATTCAGTGGTCGCGTAGCCTTGGTTGAACCGCTCTGCGGCGAGCACCTGGTCGAGCAGATCCTTCGGCATGGGTTCGCCGGTTTCGTAGTGCTTGGCGTAGTTGGCCAAAACGGTCGGCCAAGTGGCCCACATCTCATTCAGTTGGGAAGGATACTCAACGAAATCGCGGGGTACCCTGGTGCCGCCGAAAGTGATGTACTTCACGTCCGAGAACAGCCCGTGCAGCGCGTGGCCGAATTCGTGGAAGGCGGTGATGACCTCGGTGAACGTGAGCAGGGTCGGCTCGCCCTCTTTTGGTTCGGGGATGTTGAGGTGGTTGGCAACGACGGGCCGCTTGCCGAGCAGGCGGGATTGGGTCACGTAGTGGCTCATCCAAGCGCCGCCGCGCTTCGACTCGCGGGCGTAGGCGTCGAAGACGAACAGCCCAAGCGTTGCGCCGTCATGGTCGAGGACGTCAAAGACGCGCACGTCTTCATGGTACACCGGCAGGTCGAAACGCTCATGGAGTGCGATGCCGTAAACTTGGCTGGCGGCGAAGAACACGCCGTTGAACAGCACGCTGTCCAGCTCCAGATAGGGCTTGAGCTGGGATTCGTCGAAGGCGTAGCGCTCCCGGCGCAGCTTTTCGGCGTAGAAGTCCCAGTCCCAAGCGGCGAGTTCGAAGCCGCCGCCCATGTTGTCGACGATGGTTTGCAGTTCGCTCGCCTCGCGTCTGGCGTTGGCGACGGCGGCCGGCGTCAGCGATGCCAGCCGCTCGTTCACGGCCTCGACAGTGCCGGCGGTTGCGTCGTCGAGGACATAGTCGGCGTGGTTGGCGAAACCCAGCAGTTGGGCCCGCCTTGCCCGCAGCTCCGCGGTGCGGCTGACAATCTCGCGGTTGTCGTAATCGCCGCCCCGGCTGCCGCGCCCCATTGAGCGCTTCAGCAGCCTTTCGCGCACCCCCCGGTTCTCGAGTTCTGAGAGCAACGGCTGCTGGGTGGTGTTCAGCAACGGAATGACAAACTTGCCGTCCAGGCCGCGGGACTCGGCTTCGCTGGCGGCCGCCTCGATTTGCGCGTCGCTTAAGCCCTTCAGCTCCGCTCGGCTGTGGACGACGACGTACGAGTCATTCACCTCGCTCAGAACGTTTTGGCTGAAGCGGGTCTGCAGTTTGGCCAACTCGGAATTGGTGGCTCGCAAAGACGCCTTTTCCGTTTCGGACAGCTTGGCGCCGGCGCGCACGAAAGCGCGATGGGTTTCCTCGACCAAGCGCAGCGATTCAGGTCCGAGTTCGAGTGAACCTCGAGCCGCGTAGACAGCTTGGATGCGCCCGAACAGTGGGGCGTTAAGGAAAATGCGGTCCCGGTGCTCGGCTAGCTTGGGCGCGACTTGGGCTTCTATCTCAATGAGCGCGTCGTTGGTGTGCGCCGAGGCCAGTGCGAAAAACACGCTGGCCACGCGATTGAGCGTTTGTCCGGCCAATTCGAGCTGCACCAGCGTGTTCTCGAAGGTCGGTGCCTCCGCCTGCGCTGTGATGTTGTCGATTTCGGCTAGATGCTCCGCCATGGCGACCTCGAAAGCGGGCAGGAAATGCGCCGGTTCGATGCGGTCGAATGGCGGATACTCGAGATGCAGGGGACTTGGCGTGAGCAGTGGGTTCGTTTCGGGCATCTTGGCGGCTCGGGCTTCCTTGAGGTCGGTGGGGTTGGAGGAGTTTGGGGAACAGGCGGCGAGCGCTGCAGCCAGCAGGCCGGCCGACAGTGCGCCAATGGGTGATCGAAGCATGGTAGCGGGCATTTTACTTGAGATCCGCAAGTCGGCGTACCCGCACATGTTGGCTCAAAGATCCAGAAGTCGTGCGCGCCCAAGGCGGGGCGGGTCAATTCTGTTAGACTCGCCGCCAGCTTAAGCCTTGCAAGACCCTTGCTGATGGAGCCGCAGCCGGATCAGAAATCGCTGTTGAACCAACTGCGCATCGACCGCTCGGAGCCGTCGCCTTCCGCCACCAAACCCCTCAAGTGGTTCGTGCTGATCGCCTTGGTGGGCGGCGTCGCTTTT
Organism: uncultured Pseudomonadales bacterium; assembly: GCA_964598305.1. GTDB lineage: Bacteria > Pseudomonadota > Gammaproteobacteria > Pseudomonadales > Azotimanducaceae > Azophilus. Next base: position 4,251 of record CAZRBP010000035.1, read on the forward strand.
GCCCTTTGGTTGCTCCCCTTTCCAGAGGATGCGCCGCTGTCGCCGGTTCCCACGGCGCTGGCCGAGGCGATCGCACCCCAAGGTTCGGACGTCAGCGTGCTCGACGCCACCGGCTACGTCGTGGCGCGGCGGCAGGCGACGGTGTCCAGCAAGACCACCGGCAAGGTGCTCGAGGTGCTGATCGAGGAGGGGGTCCAGGTCGAAGCGGGCCAGTTGCTGGCCCGCCTCGATGACAGCGTGCCCAAGGCGCAAGCTGAACTGGCCGCGTCGCAGTTGGAATCGGCCCGGCGCAGCCTGTTGGAGATTGAAGCGCAGCTTAAGCAGGGCCAGCTGGATCTGGGCCGAAGCCAAGGGTTGGCCGAGCGGGAGCTGGTGAGCCAAGCGGACCTTGACCGCCATCGCCTCGTCGTCGAGGAGATGACCGCTCGCCTCGACCGCATGCGCCAGGACGCCGTGGTGGCGGAGCGGGCCTTGGCGGTGCAGCGGCAAATCGTCGAGGACATGCAGATTCGGGCGCCCTTCGCCGGCGTGGTCATCGCCAAGGCGGCGCAGCCGGGCGAAATGATCTCGCCGGTGTCCGCTGGCGGCGGCTACACGCGCACCGGCATTTGCACCATCGTGGACATGGATTCCCTTGAGGTGGAGGTGGACGTCAACGAGGCCTACATCAACCGGGTCTATCCTGGCCAACCGGTCAGCATCACCCTCAACGCCTATCCGGAGGACGCCTACGCGGCGGCCGTGATCGCCATCATTCCCGCTGCCGAGCGCAGCAAGGCCACAGTGCGGGTGCGGGTGGGATTCAACGAGCGCGATGGGCGGGTGCTGCCGGACATGGGCGTTCGGGTGGCGTTTCTGGAGACCGGGGCCGATGCGGTCGCGGCACCGGTCGAGACGGGCGTGCTGGTGCCCAAGGAAGCGGTGGTCCGTGAGGGCGCCAGCAGCTACGTGCTGGTGGTGGCGGACGCTGCGGCCGAGCGCCGCCTCATCCAAGTGGATGGGGGCCGGGGAACCAAGGTGCGGGTCGTGGCCGGCCTGGATGCCGGCGAACGGGTGGTGGCCCGTCCCGACGAGAGTTTGTTGGCGAGCCTGTCCTCCGGTGGTCGCATTTCGCTGCCGCAATAGCGGCCGCAACAACGGTTAGGGAGCATTGCATGGCGGTGGTGAGCTGCAAGGGCGTCGAAAAGACCTTCATCAAGGGCAAGGAGTCGGTGGAAGTGCTGGCCGGCATCAACTTGGAAATCGAGGAGGGCGATTTCCTCGCCCTCATGGGGCCTTCCGGGTCGGGCAAGACCACGTTGCTCAACCTGATCGGCGGGCTGGACCATCCGAGCGCCGGATCGGTGGTCGTGGGTGGCCAGCCCTTGGCCGAGATGTCCGCCAAGCAGTTGGCCAAGTGGCGTTCCGCCAATGTCGGCTTCATCTTCCAGTTCTACAATCTGCTGCCGGTGCTGAGCGCCCAGCGCAACGTGGAGTTGCCGCTGCTGTTGACCGCCCTGTCCGGCAAGCAGCGTCAGGCCAACGCGGCCGCGGCGCTGCAGATCGTCGGCCTTCAGGATCGGGCCAAGCACAAGCCGGGGGAACTGTCCGGCGGGCAGCAGCAGCGGGTGGCCATCGCCCGGGCCATCGTCGCCGACCCGGGGTTGTTGGTGTGCGACGAGCCGACCGGCGACCTGGACCGGGAGACAGCCGATGAGATCCTCAAGTTGCTGGAAACGCTGAACGGCGAGTACGGCAAGACCATCATCATGGTCACCCACGACCCCAAGGCCGCCGAGCACGCCGCCCAGGTGCTGCGCATGGACAAGGGCCTGCTGGTGGAGGACGCAGCATGAGCCGCCTTGGCTTCATGTGGGCGAACCTGTTCCGCCGTCCGGTGCGCACCTGGCTGACCTTGGTGTCGGTGATGATCGCCTTCCTGCTGTTCGTCCTGCTGCGCACGGTCTCCCACTCCTTCTCGGAAGGCGGCGGTTTCGGCGAGCCCGGCATCGACCGCTTGGTGGTCTCGCCCAAGTATTCGATCATCGACCCGTTGCCGGTCAGCGCCCTGCAGCAGATCGCTGGGGTGGATGGTGTGCTCGCTGTCACCCACGCCGATTGGTTCGGCGGCATCTATCAAGACCGGGCCAATTTCTTTCCCAAGTACCCGATCGATCCCATCCCCCACTTCGACATGTACTCGGAGTACCTCATCGACCCACAGCAGTTGGAAGCCTTTGCCAACACCCGGACCGGTGCCGTGGCGCCGGCGGCGATGGCGGTGAAGTACGGCTGGACGGTGGGCGACAAGATACCGATCGAGGGCGACATCTACGCCAAGAAGGACGGCACCCGCAATTGGGAGTTCGACTTGGTCGGCACCTACGCCGCCCCGGAGGACATGCAGCAGCCTGCCGTGTTCCTGTTCAACCACGCCTACTTTGATGAGGCGAGGGATTTCGGCGAAGGCACCGTCGGCTGGTTTACCGTGCGCATCGCCGACACCGAGCGCGCGGCGGAGGTTGCCAACGCCATCGATGCGCTGTTCACCAACTCCCTCAATCCCACCCGCACCATCACCGAAGCGGAACAGGCACGGCAATTCATGCAGCAGATCGGCGACATCGAATTGATGATGACCGGCATTCTTGCCGCGGTCTTCTTCACCATCTTGCTTCTGACGGGCAACACCATGGCCCAGGCGTTGCGCGAGCGGGTGCCGGAGTTGGCGGTCCTGAAGACGATTGGCTTCTCGGACGGAGCAGTGGCGGCGCTGGTGCTTGGCGAAGCCCTGCTGCTTTGCGCAGTGGGGGCGCTTTTGGGCACCGTTCTGGCGCTTGGTGCCGCCGCCGTCATTGGACCGGGCATCGAAGAGGCCATCGGGGTGTTTGAGGTCAGCGGCACCACGGCAGCCAGTGCCCTGGGCGTGTCCGCCCTGCTGGGGTTGGTGGTGGGGGCCGTTCCGGCCCTGACGGCGCGGCGCTTGAGCATCGTTGACGCGTTGCGGGAGCGGTAGCGCCTGATGTTGTCGCAAATCCTTGCGGTCACGCTGATGAACGTTCGCAACCTGCCGTCTCGGCTTGGCAGTTCGTCGGTGATCGTGGTCGGCATCGGCGGCGTGGTGGCGGTCTTGGTGACCCTGCTGGCCATGGCGGGTGGCTTCTCGGCGGCTTTGGAGCGGGGCGGTTCGCCCGATCGGGCGCTGGTGCTGCGCGGCGGATCGGACAGCGAGATGTCCGGGGGCATGGAGCCGGATGCGGTGCGCATCGTCTCCACCATGCCGGAGGTGGCCGACCACAGCCCGGAAATGTACACGGTGGCGGACGTGCCCAAGCGCTCCACGGGCCAGCCGGCCAACCTGATCATCCGCGGCGTCGAGCAGGCGGCCTTCCGGGTCCGGCCGGAAGTGGAGATTGTCGAGGGCCGCTCGTTCGAGCCGGGCAAGCGCGAGGCCATTGCCGGCCTAGGCGCCTCGTCCGAGTTCACGGGCATCGACTTGGGCGCCAAGGTGGCGCTTCGGGACAGCGATTGGACCATCGTCGGTCTCTTCAAGGCCAACGGCTCTGCCTATGAGTCCGAATTGTGGGCCGATTTGCCGGTGGCCCAGTCCACCTTCCGCCGGGGCGCCACCGTGCAGTCGATCCGGGTGCGCTTGACGGCGCCCGAGGCTTTCGATGCCTTGGCGTCGCGCATCGAAGGGGATCGGCGCTTGGACCTTGAGGCGCACTCAGAGCAGGCGTTCTACCAGAGGCAGTCCGAGTCCTTGGATGCCCTGATCACCACCTTTGGCTATACAGTTGCCGTCATCATGGCCTTCGGCGCCTTCTTTGCGGCGCTGAACACCATGTACACCGCCGTCTCCACCCGCACCGTGGAGATCGCCACCCTGCGAGCACTCGGTTTCGGCGGCGTGGCGGTGATGGTCTCGGTGATGATCGAAGCCTTGGGGCTGGCCTTGCTGGGCGGTTTGCTCGGCGGCGCCATCGCCTACTTTGGCTTCAACGGCTTCACCGTGGCCACCCTCAACCAAGCCTCCTTCTCACAGATCGCCTTCGACTTTGCCGTGACGGGCGAGCTGCTGTTGCTCGGCTTGATTTGGGCGCTCACGCTCGGCTTCGTCGGTGGCTTGTTTCCAGCCGCCCGGGCGGTTCGCCTGCCGATCACTTCCGCCCTGCGGGGGGAGTAGGGCTAGAGGTTGCGGTCCCTCAGGTCCGCCACCAGTTGATCCTCGTCCGGGAATTGGCCAGCGCACTGCTGCTTGGAATGCAGCAGCGCCCCATCCACTACGACGTCGAACACGCCGCCGCCGCCCTCAACAAGACGGGACGGGACACCGAATTCGGCTTCCAATCGAGCGGCCAAACTGACCGCTTTGGGCTTGTAGTTTCAGACGCCGCAGTAGGTGATCGAGATGTCCATGCGGTTGCCTCCTTGGTTGCTTCGTGGGGCGTTGCAATTCAAAACAGATCCATCTCAAGCCCTAAGGCCATCGCCAGCCCCAACTCCCGGCAGCCCTTGAGATGCTCGTCCGTCAATTCGCCCGCGGCGATGATGGGCGCCTGCACCTCCTTGAACGGATAGCCGTTGGCGATGCGGCGAATGGCGGCCAGCGCCATTGTGCCATCATTGCCGGCGCTGATGAACACGGCGTAGGGCAGCGACAGAATCTTGCCCTCCACCGGATAGAAGGTGCGGTCGAGAAAGTCCTTCATGCCGCCGGACATGTAGCCGAAGTTCTCCGGGGTGCCGAGCAGCAGCCCGTGCGCCCAAAGCAAGTCGTCGGGTCCTGCGTCCCGGGCGCGCAGCAGGCGTGTCTCAACCCCGTCGACGTCCTCGGAGCGAGCGCCGTTCAGGGCGGCATCCGCCATGCGTCCGGTGTTGCCGGTCTGGGTGTGGTAAACGATGAGCAGGTGTTTGACTGGAGCCTCGCTGGACGGGATGGCTGGGTCGGGCGGAGTATAGCAATTGCGGCTTTGGGCGAAGTCCTTTGCCGAGCGCTAAAATGGCTGGCCGTGTCCAGCAGTGAGATGAGTAAAGTCGTGGAACAGCCGGTTCAGTTGGTTCAGTTGCCTGCCGTTCAGGCGGCCGCTGAGCGCATTGCCGGACAGGTTTTGCGCACTCCCTGCGCCCACTCGGAGACGCTTTCGGCGATGCTGGGCGCGGAGGTTTTTCTCAAGTTCGAGAACCACCAGTTCACGGCGTCCTTTAAGGAGCGCGGTGCCCTGAATTGGCTGCTCGGCCTCCCGGCCGATGCTCGCCAGCGGGGCGTCATTGCGGTATCGGCAGGCAACCACGCGCAAGCCGTCGCCTATCACGCGGCCCGCCTCGGCATTCCCGCGGTGATCGTGATGCCCCGGTCCACGCCAAACGCCAAGGTGGAGCATACCAAGGTGTTCGGCCCGGAAATCCTCTTGGTGGGTGAATCCCTCGATGAGGCCATTGAGCGGACCGGGCAACTGGTGGCGGAGCGCAACCTGACGCTGGTGCATCCCTTCGATGACGAGCGGGTGATTGCCGGGCAGGGAACGGTGGGCCTGGAACTGCTTGAGCAGGTGGAGGGCCTTGATGCAGTGATAGTGCCAGTGGGCGGCGGCGGGCTGATCGGTGGCATAGGCGCTGCGATCAAGGGTTTGGCGCCTTCGGTGCGCCTCTACGGGGTGCAGATGGAGCGCTTCAGCGCCGCCCACGACCGTTTTCACGGCCTTGACGGCGACCATTCCCGCCAGCTTGGAACGGTTGCGGAGGGCATCGCCGTCAAAAGCCCCGGCCAGCGCAGTTGGCCCCTGATTGCCGCCCATGTGGACGGCTTCTTCAAGGTCTCGGAGGTTGCCGTCGAACAGAGCGTCTTTACGCTGCTGGAGGTCGAGAAAACAGTGGCCGAAGGCGCTGGGGCCGCCGCCTTGGCGGCGTTGACAGCCAAGGCGGCGCGCTTCAAGGGCCAGCGGGTGGCGGTGGTCGTTTCCGGCGGCAACATCGACATGATGATTCTCTCCTCCTTGCTGCAGCGGGGGTTGGTGCGTGGCAGCCGCTTGGTGCGCCTGGTGATCGAGATTCCCGATCTGCCCGGCGCCTTGGGGGAACTGACCAGCGCCTTGGGCCGGTTGGACAGCAACATCATTGAGATCGTCCATCAACGGGCGTTCGGAGCCTCGTCGGTGCGCGCCACGGTGGTGGAGCTGGTGCTGCAGATGCGCGGCGAGGAACAGAGCGGCCAAGTGCTCGATGCCCTCAAGGCCCAAGGCTATTCGGCGCAGCTCAGAGACCGCTAGTCAGCTTAGGATGGTGGGTTGGGCGGCGTTCTGCGTTATGATCGACGGCTTTGAAAGCGAGGCGAACGGGCAGGCATGGCGCAAATGAAGCATCCGATCACCGGCGCGGTTTACAGCGCGTTGGGCGAGGGCACCGTCGAGGTGGACAGCAACGGCTTGAAGGGCATCTTTCGCTATGATGGCGAGCACGTGTCCGGGGAGTTGCGCTTTGCGGACCCGCACATGCTGCTTTGGTTGGGTGGCCCGCAGTTGCCGGAAAGCGACAACATCCGCCGCAATCGCGGCTGAGGCCGCCCACCTCTGTCAGGCAATCAACCCAGAACAGCGAGGACCATTTCATGAGTGAAGCCGAAGACCTGCGTTCCGAGGGCATCAGCTACCAGGAGTTGATCGGCCGGGACGTGGTGCCGCCGCCGGAAACCCTGACCCTGGAGAGCGTCTTCCGCTCACCGCTGGTCTCCGTGCCGGTGACGCGCTACACCAGCCAGGCGTTTCACGACCTGGAGATGGAGCGGCTCTGGCCCCGCGTCTGGCAAATGGCTTGCCGGGAGGAGGAGATTCCCGAGGTGGGCGATCACCGGGTCTATGACATCGGCCGCTACTCGATCATCGTGGTGCGCACCGCCGAGGGCATCCGGGCGCACCACAACGTCTGCCGCCACCGGGGCCGGCGCCTGTGCGACCGGGCCGGCCACGCGGCGAGCTTCATCTGCCCGTTTCACGGCTTTAGCTGGCACCTCGACGGCAGCTTGCGCGGCATCACCTCGGAGTGGGACTTCCCGCAAATCGACCGCAGCGACTTCACGCTGACGCCGGTGCGTTGCGAGACCTGGGCCGGCTGGGTGTTCATCAACATGGACATGGACGCCGAGCCCTTGGCGGACTTCATGGGCGACCTGCCGGCTCACTTCGCCGTCTGGCGCCCCGAGGAGCGCTACATCGAAGCCCACGTGGCCAAGGTGATGCGCTGCAATTGGAAGCTCTGCCAGGAGGCCTTCATGGAGGCCTTCCACGTCATCCACACCCATCCGCAAATACTCGCCGCCATCGGCGACGAGAACTCCCAGTACGACGCCTGGGGCAATTTCTCCCGCGCCATCACCCCGAACGGCACGCCAAGCCCGCATCTGCGCTACGAGCCGAGCGAACAGGAGATGTTCGAGTCGGTGATGATGCGCAATCTCGACGATCCGCCGGCGCCGAAAGTGCCGCCGGGCACCACCGCCCGGGCCATGATGGCGGCGGGTTCGCGGGCCGCCCTGCAGCCCTTGGTCGGGGACGACGTGGTCATTTCCGACGCCTGCGTCTCCGACAGCATCTACTACACGCTGTTTCCCAACTTCCATCCGTGGGGTGGCTACAACCGCATTGTCTATCGCTTCCGTCCCTACGAGAACCGATGTGACCAGTCGCTGATGGAGTGCTACTACCTCAGCCCATTCGCCGGCGAGCGCCCCGACCCCGCGCCGATGCGCTTGTTGGGCGCGGACGAGCCTTGGACCAACGCACCCGAGCTTGGCCTGTTGGCGAAGGTCTTCATGCAGGACACCTTCAATCTGCCGCAAGTGCAGAAGGGGCTGGAGGCCGCCCAGTACGACGAGGTGGTGCTGGCCAACTACCAGGAGACCAAGCTCAGGCATTTCCACACGCTGCTTAACCAGTGGCTGGGGCAGGAGTCCGCATGAGCGAAGCACAAGCCGAGGTGTCGCTGTTTGACCAGGACACGCTGATCGATCCCTATGCGGCCTACAAAACCCTGCGCGACCAGGCGCCGGTGCATTTCGAGCCCAGCTTCGGTGCCTACATCGTCACGCGCTACGACCTGATACGGGAGGCCATTCGCGACACCGCCACCTATTCCAGCGAGTTTGGCGATTTTCTCGACGGAGCCAGAAAAATCCTGTTTCAGCAGGCGCCGCCGGATGTGCAGCAAAAGCTGGTCGAGTTGAACGAGCAGATGATTTTTCTGCCGCCGACCATGCTGACCCTTGATGAGCCGGCGCACACCAAGTATCGGTCCTTGGTTGCCAAGCTTTTCACCGGCTCCGAGGTTCGCAAGAGCGAGCCCACCGTGCGGGAGGTGGTGGAACGGAGCATCGAAGGCCTGGCTGCGGCGCCTGAGTCCGACGGGGAGCTGGCAGCGGATTTCATGTCTGCCTTCGCCTTCCCTGTGCCGTTGCGCATCATCGCTGACCGCCTCGGCATACCCGCTGCGGAGCGGGCCTTCTTTGACGAAGCGGCCACGGCGGCGGCCTCGGGACTGCGGCTGTCCCCCCTGACCCCGGAGCAAATGCTGCACCGGGCGCAACTGGCGCTCGACCTGCAGAACCTGCTGGTTTCCTTGGTGGAGGCCCGTCGGCAGGAGCCTGCCGAGGACATGATCACCATACTCGCGAACAGCCGCTTGGAGGACGAAGACCGGCTGCTGACCCACGGCGAGGCCTTGAGCGTTCTCAACCAATTCCTAGTGGCCGGTCATGAAACCACGTCGAGCGCCTTCGGTTGGGGCATGCTGCTGCTGTGCCGAAACCCGGGCCTGCAGGCCGAGATACGCGGCGACGCCGGGCGCATCCGCACCTTCGTGGAGGAGGCCCTGCGCATGGAGGCGCCGGTGCAGGGCCTGCCCCGGCTGGTGACGAAGGACACTGAGCTTGGCGGTGTGCCGCTGGCGGCTGGTAGCCTCATCATGCTCCGCTTCGGCGCCGCCAACCGCGATGAACGGCAGTTCGAGGATCCGGACCAAGTGCGCATCGACCGCAAGAAAGCGGGCATGCAGCTGGCCTTCGGCTCCGGGGTGCACCACTGCATCGGTGCGCCCTTGGCTCGGCAGGAACTGAACTTGGGATTTGCGGCGTTGCTGGAGCGCTTCGAGGACTTGCGCCTTGCCGACGGCGCAGACCCGGAGGCGGAGCCGAGCTTCATTTTGCGCAATCTGCCGACCTTGCCGATTTGCTATCGGCCACGGCGGACATCTTCAACTTAACTTAGGGAGCACGGCGAATGCGTTTGGACCAACCGCGAGTCGAACCCCTTGATGCGGCGCAGCAGAGCGGCGAGGCCCAGGAAATCATGGCTTCCCTGCGGGAGAGTCTGCGCGATTTCAACATTATGCGCACTCTGGCCAATCATCCCGGCCTGATGCGCCGATGGATGGTGTTCGCCAACCACATCCTCGGCAAGTCCACGCTGCCGGTTCGGGAACGTGAACTGCTGATCCTGCGCATCGGCTACCTGTGCCAATCGGGTTATGAGTGGGGCCAGCACGTGCTCATCGCTCGGGAAGCGGGCATGACGGATGGGGAAATCCGCGCTTGCCAAACCGGTTCGGCGACGCCCGGCCTGACCGACCTCGACCGGCTGCTGTTCCAAGCCACCGAGGAGCTGCACGAGGACGCCCATGTCAGCGATGCGACCTGGGCGGGGCTCGCCCAGCACCTGAACACCGAGCAGTTGATGGACGTTGTGTTCACCGTCGGCCAGTACAACCTGGTCTCGATGGCCCTCAATTCCTTCGGCGTGCAACCCGACGAGGGCTTGCCAGGCTGGGAGATCTGAACGTCGAACGCACGGAACGAATGGGTGCGGGGGGGGGGGCTATTGTCACGATCGGTAACGAAACTGTTGACCTAGGCGTCAACTTCTACGACTATTCGTTACTCAAGCGCCCGTTTTTTGCGTAAGTGGCCGCACAACCCACTGTGCATAGAGCGACCAACCACCATAGCTGCAAGCGAAGCAAGGAAGCGGATGGGACGATGAAGCGATGAAATGCGTCAACGGAGCAATTGGCGGCGGCTTGGTCCTGCTGGCCCTGCTGCACCTCGGTGTGCCGGCCCGCCCCTACTTGCTGATCGGCATGTACTGTTGCGGCGCGGCGCTCGCCCTCATTACCTTGGCGCCAGGGGTTGGCCAGTGGTCAGCCCGCATACTGGCCGTTTGCGCCACCGCCTGCATGCTGTTCTTCTTCGCCGGATTCTTCCAAATGGCCCCCCGCCTTGGCGAGGAGTGGTACGCCGTTCACCTCTCCGCGTTAGGGCAGCTCATAGCCGCCTTCGCCATGCTCCCAGTACTCTCCGAATACAGCTGCCTAATGAAGGCGGACTGCGTGGAGGCCCGCAAGGCGAAAGGGTTCTTCTCGGTCCCGGAGCGGCTTCGGTTCTAGACGCCTAGAAGGGCGCATCCCCAACGATCGTCACCCGCTCCATGTAGCGCTCCTCGGGCCAGTAGTCGGCGGCGGCGTAGTGCTGCACGGCGCGATTGTCCCAGAATGCCAGTGAATCGGGCCGCCAGCGAAAGCGGCATTGGACTTCCGGGTGCCATGCCGTTTGGAAGAGGGTTTTCAGCAAGGCGCGGCCTTCGTCCTCGGGCATCCCGTCGATGGCGCGGGTGAAGGCGCGGTTGACGTAGAGGGATTTGCGGCCACTCACCGGGTGGGTCCTCACCACCGGGTGGCGCATGGGGGGGAACGCCTCGCGCTTGGCCTGCACTTCGGCATCGGAGGCGCCTTGGGCCTTCATGCCGGCCAGGAAGTTCTCGTTGTCATGGATGGCGATGAGCCCCTCAAGACGCTCCTTCATTCCCTCGTCCAGGCCGTCGTAGGCCGCTTCCATGTTGGCGAACAAAGTGTCGCCGCCAACCGCCGGCACCTTGCGTGCCCGCAAAATGGAGCCCAGTGAGGGTTCCTTGCGCCAAGTGACGTCGGAGTGCCAGACGTTGATGTAGGGCGGGTGGTCACGGTCGTTGTGCAGCACTAGGACGTCGGGATGATCCGGGTGGCGGGGGCTGAAGGGGTGAACCTCCAACTCGCCAAAGCGGCGGGCAAAGGCGATGTGCTGCTCAACGGAAATGGCCTGTTCACGGAAGAACAGCACCTTGTGCTCAACGAGTTGTTCCGAGAGCCAGACGACGGTGCCATCGCTCAAGTGCTCGGCCAAGTCAATGCCTGCCACCTCCGCACCGACGCTGGGCGTCAGCGGATGCACTTCCAAAGGCTGTTCAACGAGTGCTGGTTCGGCCATGTTCCTTCGCTACGGGTCTCTGGTAAGCAACGCAGAATAACCGATCAGGCCGAGCGTTCAAGCGTGTGAGCTGGTGGCCCGTCCCGAAATTCCCAAGTTTTGCGGCGGCGATTTCCTACAGCGATTGAGGAGATTGGCTCTATCGCCCGCACGCCTGCTGTCCCTATGGTTTCCCCAACGTCAATCAACGGGACCAGGGCCGTGCCCATCCACGAAGGCCACGATAAGGCGGCCAAGCGCCTGCGGGAAGCTCCGCTTCCCGATGACGAACCTTCGGTTCGCCTGCTCCGCGACGCCAACATGATGGCCGACATCCTGCGCCTCTGCCTGCCCGCCGGGCTGCTCGACGACCTCCTCCTCGACACCCTGCAGCTGCTCCCTGCCGAGCACGTGAACCCCGAGCTACGACTCCGCCGGGGCGACCTGCTGTGGAGCGTCCAGCGCCGGAGCGGCGGTGCAGTGCTCATCCGGGTCGAGGCCCAGTCCACACCCGACGAGCGCATGGCCGCCCGCATGACCACCCTCACCGGCATGCTCTACGAAGGCATCGCCCCCACGCTTAAGGGACCGGACGGCAGGCTGCCCGCGGTGCTACCCATCGTGCTCTACACCGGCCGGCGCCCTTGGCCTCCCGGCCGCGGCCTTGCCGAGCTGGCGGAGCCGTCGTCGGCGCTGGCCCCCTACGTCGCCGGCCCCCGCTATCTTCTGCTTGACGTGGGAGCACTGGCGGCGCACGATTTGCCGCAGCGCAACCGGATGTCGGTGCTGGTGCAACTAGAGACGGCCCGGTCGCCGGAGGCCTTGTTGGAGGCGCTGCGCGGCACCTTGGCATGGCTCGACGACGACGAGTTGGGACCGGTTTTCGTGAATTGGGTGAGCGAGGTGCTGATGCCGTTGCGATTCCCAGATGCGGACCGGCGCGAGATTGAAGATTTGCAGGAGGGCACAACCATGTTGGCCGAACGGGCGAAGGAATGGACCGAGCAATGGTTCGCGGAGGGCCTGCAGGAAGGCTTGGAGCAGGGCCGCGCTCAAGGCTTGGAGCGGGGGCTGGAGCACCAGCGGGACATGGCGGTGCGCCAGGCGGGGCTCAGGTTCGGTGGCGCAGTTGCTGAACAGCTGTCGTCCCTTCTCGACAGCATCGCGGACCCCGCGGCGTTGGCAACGGTGGGCGACTGGGTGATCCAATGCCGCGATGGGGCGGAGTTGCTTGCTCGTTCCGAGGCTGCTGCGGGTTCCCGCAACGGTTAGCCACGCCTTTTAGGTCTACACGGCGGACGCATCCCGCAGGTGGTCGCCCTGGGGCTCGTCGCTCCCTCAAACGAGAACCGCTAACTATCCAGCAGGAACTCCGCGCCCTTTTCGGCAATCATCACAGTCGGCGCGTTGGTGTTGCCGGAGGTGATGCGCGGCATGATGGAGGCGTCGATCACCCTTAGATTCTCGATGCCGTGCACGCGCAGGCGGTCATCGACCACCGCCATGGGGTCGCGGCCCATCTTGCAGGTGCCGACGGGGTGGAAGATGGTGGTGCCCAAGGCGGCGGCGGCCTGGCTCAGCGCTTCGTCGGTGGTGAGCTCCGCGCCGGGCTTCCACTCCCGGGGTTCAAAGGGTGCCAGTGCCGGGGCGGCCATGATGCGCCGGGTGAAGCGCAGCCCGGCCACCGCCACCTGGCGGTCTTCTTCGGTGGTGAGGTAGTTCAGGGTGATGGCGGGTGCCGCGTCTGGGTCGGCGCTCTTGATGCGGACGTGGCCGCGGCTCGAGGGGCGCAAGTTGCACACCGACGGCGTGATGGCGTCAAAGCGGTGCAGGGGTTCGCCGAACTTCTCCAGAGAGAGCGGCTGAACGTGCCATTCGATGTTGGCGAAGGGCTGCTCCGGGTCGCTCTTGGCGAAGGCGCCGAGCTGCGATGGGGGCATGGTCAGGGGGCCGGTGCGGCGCACAGCATACTCCAGGGCCATGGCCGCCTTGCCAGCGAGCGTGCGGGCGCGGCGATTGAGGGTGCGGGTGTGGCTGACCTTGTAGATGCTGCGCACCTGCAGGTGGTCCTGCAGATTCTCGCCGACGCCGGGCAAATCCTGGACAACCGGCAGGCCGCGCTCGCGAAGCCGTTCGCCGGGGCCGATTCCGGAGAGCTGAAGAATCTGCGGCGAACCGATGGACCCGGCGGCGAGCACTACCTCCCGGCGGGCCTTGATCTCCAGCCGGCCCGTGTCGCTGCGCACTGTCACGCCGCAGGCCTTGCGTCCTTCGAGCCGCAGCCCCTCAACCAGCGCGTCGGTCATCACCTCAAGGTTGGAGCGGCTTTGCGCTGGCCGAAGAAAGGCCTTGGTGGCGCTGAAGCGCCGGCCCCGGCGCTGGTTGACCTGAAAGTAGGCGGCGCCGAAGTTGTCCCCGCGGTTGAATTCGTCGATCGGGGGGATGCCGCATTCGGCGGCGGCGGCCCGCCAGGCATCGAGGATTTCCCAGCTCACGCGCCGCTCCTCGACCCGCAGTTCGCCGCCTGCTCCATGAAACGCGTCGGCGCCGTGCTGGTAGTCCTCGGAGCGCTTGAACACCGGCAGCACCTCGTCCCAGGACCAGCCGCGATTGCCGAGCTGCGCCCAGTGGTCGTAGTCGCTGCGCTGGCCGCGCATGTAGATCATGGCGTTGATCGACGAGCAGCCGCCGAGCACCTTGCCGCGGGCGTAGCCGATGCGCCGCCCGCCGAGGCCCGGCTCCGGCTCGGTCTCATAGCACCAGTCGGTGCGCGGGTTGCCGATGGTGTACAGGTAGCCGACGGGGATGTCGATCCAGAAGTAGTTGTCCTTGCCGCCCGCCTCGATGAGCATTACGCTGGCGTCCTTGTCCGCCGAGAGGCGGTTGGCGAGCACGCAACCCGCCGTGCCAGCGCCGACAACGATGTAATCGAACTCCATGAACGGCGGGTTGTAAACTGAACGGCAGGCGAATGCAACGCGGCCTTAAGCCCGGAGGCAGCTAGGTGATCTTCAGCGACCAGACCCCCATATCCTTTCAGGACGAGTTGCCCGAGGCGGTCGATGTCGTCGTCATCGGCGGCGGTGTCATTGGCATCTCCACCGCTTGGTTTCTCGCCAAGCAGGGCGTGCGCGTCCTGGTTTGCGAAAAGGGCCGGGTGGCGGGCGAGCAATCGAGCCGCAACTGGGGTTGGATCCGCAAGCAGTGGCGGGACCCGGACGAGCTGCCCATCGTCATGGACAGCCAGAACATATGGGAAGGGCTGGCCGGCGAACTCGGCGAAGATCTCGGTTTCGTCCGCCAAGGCGTCGCGTACTTGGCGACGACCGAAAAACAACTGGCGGGCCATGCCGAATGGCTGGACGTGGCCGAGCAGCACCAGTTGGACACCCGGGTGCTGTCCAGCGCCGAAGTCGATGAGTTGATCGACGGCCCGCCCGGTCAATACGTCGGCGCCCTCTACACCCCGAGCGATGCCCGCGCCGAACCCTTCGTGGCCGTGCCCGCCCTGGCCCGGGGCGTGCAACGTCAAGGGGGCCTCATCATCGAAGACTGCGCCGTGCGCGGCATCGAACAGCAGGCCGGGCGAGTGGCCGGCGTCATCACCGAACGGGGGCCGGTGCAGGCGTCAGCGGTGGTGTGCGCGGGCGGCGCTTGGGCCTCGCTGTTTCTGCGCCATCTGGGCATCAAGCTGCCGCAACTGACCGTACGCGCCACCGTAGCCCGCACGGCGCCGGCACCGGATGTTTACGCAGGCAA
>CAZRBP010000035.1:19354-26822 GCA_964598305.1 uncultured Pseudomonadales bacterium
CCGTACGCGCCACCGTAGCCCGCACGGCGCCGGCACCGGATGTTTACGCAGGCAATGCAGCGGCGCCCGACGTCGCCTTCCGCCGCCGTCAGGACGGCGGCTACACCTTGGCCTCCGCCAACATGAACGAGCACCTGATTGGTCTGGACTCCTTTCGCCACTTCTTCAAGTATCTGCCGAGCTTGGCCGCCAGCGTGCGCTACATTCGCCTGCGCTTCGGCGGCATGGTCGGCCGCATGGCCCCGCAGCGTTGGCAGGACGATGGGGAAAGTCCCTTTGAGCGCACCCGGGTGCTGAATCCGGCGCCGTCCCAAGTTGCCATCAAGCAGATGCGTCGGCGCATCGACGCCCGGCTTCCCCAGTTGGCGGACTGTCCCATCGAGGAGGCTTGGGCGGGCATGATTGACGTAACGCCGGACGTGGTGCCGGTCATGGATGAAACGCCGGGCCATCCGGGGCTCTTCATCGCCACCGGCTTCAGCGGACATGGCTTTGGCATCGGCCCCGGTGCGGGACGGGTGATGGCCGAAATGGTATCGGGCCGCACGCCGGCCCATGACCTGAGGCGATTCCGCTTTTCGCGATTCAGCGACGGTTCGCCGATGCGGCCGGGGCCGGGCTTGTGAGCGCCGACGATTCTTTCATGCGAGGGGTGCCCCCTCGCGCTCCCCGGCTGAGGGCTCCTCCGCCCAACCAGCCGCGCATCCTGCGCTTCGAGGGCGCAGTCAACCTGCGCGATTTCGGGGGCTACGCCACGGAGGAGGGCGGCCGGGTGTCCTCCGGGCGCCTGTTTCGCTGCGGCACCTTGGCGGACCTGACGGAGGTCGGCAAGCGGGCCTTTGCCGAGCTGGACGTCAAGCTGATTTGCGACCTGCGCCGAGATGACGAAAAGGCCGCCGAGCCGACCCCGGAACTGGCCGGCGCGCCAAGCCGCTTGGAAATACCCATCGATCCGGGCAGTGCGGTGGCCATGCGGGAGCGGCTCAACGCAGGCGGCTTGACGTTGAAGGAGCGCATCGACTTCATGGTCGGCATCAACCGGGATTTGGCCAGCAACCACGCCGAGGACTATGCCCGGATGTTCGAACGGCTTCTTGAGCTCGAGAGCGGCGGATTCCTGGTCCACTGCTCGGCGGGCAAGGATCGCACCGGCTTCGCCTGCGCCCTCATCTTGCATGCCTTGGGCGTATCCGAAGCCACGGTGCTTGAGGACTACCTGCTGACCAACGAAGCGATGGACTACGAAGGCTATGTGCGGAGGCGCATTCGCTCACGGCTGTGGGCCGGCTTGGAGGCAGACCGGGAGTCCACCATGGCGCTGTTCGGCGTCCGTCCCGAGTATCTTCGCTCCGCCTACGACGCCATCGCCGCTGAGTTCGAAGGCGTCGAGCACTACATAGAGCAAGCCATCGGCCTCGACAGCGCCGCCCGAGACCGCCTGCGGTCGAGATACGTCGTCGGTGCTGGGGGATGAAGGCCGGGCGCGTCTTCCGTTTCACCGACCCGCCCGTCGACCGCGCCGCGGCTTTGGAAGGCTTGGTGCGCGGGCACGCCGACCAATCCGAACGCGACCGGCGCCTGCATCCGGCCGTAGCAAA
Source organism: uncultured Pseudomonadales bacterium (assembly GCA_964598305.1). Taxonomy (GTDB): domain Bacteria; phylum Pseudomonadota; class Gammaproteobacteria; order Pseudomonadales; family Azotimanducaceae; genus Azophilus. The sequence goes on from CAZRBP010000035.1 coordinate 20,953, forward strand.
GGCCTTTGCGGCTGCGGGCCTGTATCGAATCGCCGCACCTCGGGACTGCTTCGGGGAAGAAGCCCCACCCCTGGAGCAAATCGAGACCATCGAAGCCATCTCCCGATTTGACGGCGCCTCGGGCTGGAACCTGATGATCGGCATCGAGACCTTCGGCTTGGTGGCGCCGGGGTTCGAGCATTGCCGAGACCTGATCGAGGATCCCCAAGTGGTCCTCTGCAGTTCCACCGCCGCCGTGGGCCGCGCTGATCCGGTGCCGGGCGGCTACCGGATCAGTGGCCAGTGGCCGTTCGTCAGCGGCTGCCACAACGCCATCATCTTTTGCGCCACCGTGGACCTGCCCGGCATCGGCCTGCGCTACGCGGTGGTGCCCCAACCGGACTACGAGGTCATCGACACTTGGCGGGTCGGCGGCTTGCGCGGCTCCGGTTCCCACGACGTGCGCGTCGCTGGTGCCTTCGTCCCGGAGGAGCGCATTACCGCACCCATCGGCGGCGCGGCCAGCGACTGCCCCTTGCTGCGTTTTCCCTTGGGCGCCAGGCTGGCCTACAACAAGGTGGCGGTCGCCTTCGGGTTGGCGCGGGCGGCCATGGACGCCTTTGTGGCGCTGGCTGAGGGCAAGACCCCGCGCTTCACCAGCGCCAAGTTGTGCGAGAGCCCCCATGCCCAGCGGGCGGCGGCGGAGGCGGAGGTCCGGCTGCTGCGCAGCCGGGCCTTGGCGCTGGAGCAAGTGGCCAAAATGTGGGCGGTGGTGCAGGTGGCCGGTCACATCACCACCCGTGAGCGGGCGCTCTTCCAACTCGCCTGCTCGGACGCCGTGCGCGACTGCGCCGAGGCCGTGGACGTGATTGCCGAAGCGGCCGGAACCACGGCCAACCAGGAGGGCCATCCCTTGGAGCGCATCAGCCGCGACATCCGCGTGGTGCGCCAGCACACGACGGTCGCGGGCCACAATCTACTCGACACCGGCCGTGTGCTGCTCGGCCTGAAGCCGCGGAGCATGATGCTCGCTGGAGGAAACCGGCCTTAGCGCCCGCCAGTCCCTTGCGCAGCCACTTGGCTGTGCCGCAAGCTGACATAGGTGACGGCCGCCAGCATCAGAGCCAAGGCGGGCAGGGCGCAGAGCAGCACGACGGACCAGCCGAAACCGTGCAGCAGGGCGCCCGCCAGCAGGCTGGCTAGAGCCGATACGCCGAAAATGCTGAAGTCGTTGAGCGCTTGGGCGCGGAACCTCTCCGCCGGTCGGTAGGCCGTCACCAGCGCGGTGGTGCCGCCGACAAACAGGAAGTTCCAGCCGACGCCCAGCAGCACCAGCGCCCACCAGTAATGCATCAGTTCGTGTCCGGCCAGCCCGACCGCCACCGTTGCGCTCAAGACGGCGGCACCGGCCGTCATCAGCTTGTAGGCCCCGAAGCGTTGGATCAGGGGTGCGGAGGCGAGGGAGGGCAGGTACATGGCCACCACGTGGGCCTGAATTACCCGGGCGGTGTCGTCGATGCTGTGGCCATCCACGACGTGCATGCTGATGGGCGTCGCCGTCATGATGAAGATCATCACCCCCTGTCCGACCACCCCGGCGAGAACCGCCACGGCGAAGGTGGGCTGGGCGGCAATCTCCAGAAGGGGACGCCCGGTCTCGCGACCTGCGGCATCGCTTGCCGGAGCGGGGTTGCGGGTAAGCAGCAGGAGGCCCATGGCAAGCGCGTAAAGGCCCGCCATGGCCAGCAGCGCCCCGTGATAGGGCTGATCCTGATTCCAGCCGGGGCTGCGGGTCGCCAACTCCGGTCCGACGATGGCGCCACCGATGGAGCCCAGCAGAATGATCGATATGGCCCAGCCGGCCTTCTCCGCCGCCACGCTCTCGGCAGCGGCAAAGCGGAACTGGGCACTGAAGGCGAGGGTGGCACCAATCAGTCCAACCGCCGCCGTGAACAGCGTAAAACTCCCGATTTCCAGCCCCAACACGGCCAGCAAGGCGCCGCTGATGGCCAGCAGAGCGCCAAAGGCGAAGCCGAGACGGCGTCCAAAGCGCTGCATCAGCAGCGCCGCCGGCACCGTTGCCAAGGCCGTGCCAACCACCATCAAGGACAGCGGCAGGGTGGCCAGCGAGGGATTGGGCGCCATCTCGCTGCCGACGATGCCGCCCAAGGTCACGATGAGCACGGAACCGGAGACGAAAACGACTTGGGCAAGAAAGTAGAGGGTCAGGTTGGCGCGCTGCATCGGGGGAGTATAGCGGTGGTGCGCTCCTCATGGCGCAAGGCCACCGGTCAACCGTTGGCGCAGGCTCCGAATGAGGTGCCTACAGGGTCTTGCCGCCCGTCTGCTGGCTTTTGACCAAACGAAAGCGTAGGTTAGGCCCATGAGTTCTGCAGGTCGTCTCGCGAACGCATTGACCGTGGTGGTGGCGGCCTGGCTGGCTGCGGCGGCCCAAGGCGATCCATTGCCCGAGGAGGTCAGCGTCTTGGCGATGCCGGCGCCGCAACCGCACTGGTTCATGACAGTGGGTGCCACCGGCGGCTACCTCTTCGACGGCGGCAGCGGCCAGATGATCGGCAAGATTGACAAGCCAGCCTATGGGCCGGCGATTACCGTGGACCATCAGCGGGGGATGCTCTACGTCCCCGGCTCCTACTACAGCCGAGGCAGCTACGGCGAACGCACCGACGCGGTGGTGTTTCATGCCCTGGACGGCTTGGTGCCGGTAGCGGAGGTTGAGGTGCCGCCGAAGATCGCGGCCATCGGCCATCGGGGGATGAACAATTTGGTGGGCGGCCGGCTGTTGGCGGTCTACAACCTCACCCCCGCGGCTTCGGTCAGCATCGTCGATGTGCAAGCGCGCACTTTCGCCGGGGAAATCGCCACCGCGGGATGCGCGATGGTGTATCCGCTTGACGACGCACGCTTCATGCAGATATGCGGCGACGGCACCTTGCAGGTCATCGGCTTGGACGCCGCCGGCGGCGAGGCAAGCCGTGAGCGCAGCGCGCGGTTTTTCGACGTTGATGCGGACCCGCTGTTCGACTACGCGGTGCCTGGCGCTGAAGGGTGGATTCTGGTCAGCCATGAAGGGCAGGTCTTTGCGGCCCAATTCGATCAAGGCATCGACACCGGCGAGCCGTGGCGACTGACCACCGAAGCCGACGCGACGGCCAACTGGCGCGTCGGCGGCGGGCAACCCTTCGCCTTCCATGAGTCGTCGGGCACTCTCTACGCGCTGATGCACCAAGGCGGCAAGGACACGCACTCCGATCCCGGCACCGAAATCTGGGCGTTCAAGATGGAGCACAAGCGCCGCGCCTTGCGCATCGAACTGCCCGAGGCGGCGCGGGCCATCAACGTGGTTGGCAAGGCCCAGCCGCTGCTGATTGTCCTGTCCACCGAACCGCGCACCGTATTGGTTCATGACGCCAACACCGGGCGCCTGTTGCGCCGCATCGACGATGCCGGACAGGCGCCATCCCGCCTGCAGAGGTTCTGATGCGAGGCGACCCCATCCTCGTCCAACTGTCCAAGCGCCTCGACCGGCCCATTGCCGATGGGGCTCGTTACCTTGCCCGGCGCATGGCGCGGCGCGGCTTTCTCGCCCGTCTCGGAACCTTGCTGACCGGTGCCGCCCTCCTGCCGCTGCTGCCCATGGCGCGGCCAGTTCAGGCGACGAACCTTGCCGAGATGGGTGATCCCAAGAGCTGCGACTATTGGCGCTACTGCGCCTTTGGCGGCTTTCTTTGCGGTTGCTGCGGCGGCAGCCCGTCGGATTGCCCACCGGGCACGGAGGCGTCGCCCATCACTTGGGTGGGCACTTGCCGCAACCCCGCCGACGGCCGCCAATACCTGATTTCCTACAACGACTGCTGCGGCAAGTCCGCCTGCGGACGCTGCTTCTGCCATCGCACCGAGGGCGAGAAGCCGGTTTACTATCCCGCCAAGAGCAGCGGCATCGTTTGGTGCTTCGGCACCGAGAGCCACAGCTATCATTGCACCTTGGCTGTTGTCATCGCCGAAGCGGAGGCCTGATGCGGCGCCCACTGAGTGCAACCCGCTGGATACTAGGGTTGGCCGCTGGTGTGGGCCTGGGCTTCTTCTCGGCTTGCTCCGACCCTGAGACCGACCCAGCATCGGCTGCGGAGCGGGCCCTATCCGGGCTTGCGCACAGGCCGGTCCCGCAGATCGACGACGGCGCTTTGGCTTTGGAGGCGGTCGTGGGCGCCTTCAGAGAAGTTGCCGCGGAGGGCATATCCGTCCTTTCGATTGAGGACACCGATGCCTCCGTGATCGCGCTGCGGGTGGACCTTGAGATCCTGGAACCGGTGCTGCTCGGCGGCCAATCGGACGGCGTCACCGCGGCCGGAGCGTTGACGCGGGCACGAGCGGTTGTCGGCAGCGGTTTCGTGGCGGAGGTCAGTTCGCTGGACCCGGTGGGACTGCTGCAGGTGCAGGGCCGCACCTTGAGCCCGGTGCAGCCGCATGGCTACACGCGGATTCTGGGCGTGCGCCCCGAGGGCTTAGGGGTCGTCGGCCACCGCGACTATCACCGGGGCATGTACGACTCCGCCCTGCAGGCCGGGCCGGGCATCGTTGAAGCCGGGCTTTTGGACATCAGCGAACGGGATTTGAAGCGTCCTCGCTACTTGCGCGCCTTCGTGGCGACCTGCGGTCCGGTGGCTGTGGTCGGTGCCACCCTGCGGCCCATGCACCTGTTCACCTTGGGCCAACGGCTGCTGGCTTGGTTTGCCCAAGCAGGGCTCGCCTGCGACGAAGTGGTCAACCTCGCGGGCGACCGGGAGGCCGTGCTGGCCCTGGCATCGAGCGATGGGTCACGGTTTGCCTATGTCGGCCATCCGCTGACGGCCAAGGCGTCCCTGCTTGGCTTTCGGCGGCGGCAGTAGGCGCTATCCGGCTATTGCGTTCCAGAGACGATGACGTCGATCAGATAGGGCTTGCCAGCCGCCAAGGCGCGGCGCAGCGCCGCCGCCAAGGCTTCCGGTTCGCTGACTTGCTCGCCCTCCACCCCCATGCCCTTGGCCATGTCCACGAAGCCAAGCGTCGGGTTGACCAGATCCATGTGCGGGTAGGGCCGGTTCGATTCGGCGTTGAAGCGGTGCCGGTAGGCGTCAAGGTTGAGCTTGAGCACCCGGTACTCCCGATTCGACAGGATGACGAAGATCACTGGCAGGCCGCAATGGGCGGCGGTCCATAGGGCTTGAATGCTGTACATCGCCGAGCCGTCCCCGGACAGCGCCACTACCGGCCGGTCGCGTTGCGCCACCTGAACGCCCAACGCGGCGGCGATGCCTTGGCCGATGCCGCCGCCCCGGCCGGAGAAGTAGTCGCCGGGGCCGCGAAAGTCGAACAGTGCGGCCACTTCCAGAAAGCCGGTGATGGTCTCATCGACGACGATCGCCTCCCGGGGCAGGGCGTTGCTGATCTCATGCAGCGCCCGCCGAGGCGTCATCGGCCGCGTGTCCCAGATCTTCGACATGGCCTTGACGGCGGCTTTCTGCCGGGCTTGCTGGGCGCTTAGCAGGGCTTCGTTGCGCACTTGGGCGAGAGCCTTTGCCGCATCCCCCCCGAGCTTGGCGAATTGCGCGCTGATGCGCTGCATGGCGTCGCCCAAATCGCCGACCAAGCCGATGTCCGCCCGATGGTTGAAGGCCAGCCGGCTGGGCGATTCGCACAGGTGAACAACGGTGGCGGATTCCGGCAGCAAGGGGCCGGGGTCGAACCAGAGTTCCTCGATGAGGTTGGCGCCGACTAGCAGCACCAGGTCGTGGCCCGCCAGCGCCTTGCCGATGGTCCCCACCTCGAAGGGAATGCGCCCTTGGTTGCTGGGATGCCGGCTGGGGAAGGCGGATTGGCTGCGCAGCGGC
>CAZRBP010000036.1:0-26010 GCA_964598305.1 uncultured Pseudomonadales bacterium
GCTTGATTTGAGTGTCGTTGGCGTCGCTGCCGGACAGGCCGTAGAACACCCGGCCTGCCTCAAAGGGCATCATGGCTTTCAGCTTCTCCGCCAGCACAATGCTCGGCTCATGGGTTTTGCCAGCGAACAGTTGCGAATAGCTGAGCGTGCGCAACTGCGCTTCGGCGACCTTGGCCAGCTCCTCCTCGCCGTAGCCCAAGGCGGTGCACCAAAGCCCGGCCAAGCCTTCGAGGTACTGCTTGCCCTGGTTGTCCCAAAGATAAACACCCTTGGCGCGGGCGTGGACCTTCGGCCCCTGCGCGTGCAGCAGCTTCAGGTTGGTGGTGGGGTGCAGCAAGTGCTCAAGGTCGCGCGCCTCAAGGGAGTCGGGCGGAAATTCGTTGTGCAGGGGATCGGCCATGATTTCGTTCACCGTCTAGTGGGCGGGGCACCAAGCCCCAGCAAAAACCGAAGGCCGCCAGCCTTCGGGCAAAGCGCAAGCCTATGCCGCGCAAGCCGCTGGACGCAACCCAAGCGCCTCGGCCACCCGCGGGTGCCGGATGGCGCCCTTGTGCACGTTGAGCCCCGCGGCGAACCCGGGGTCGCACTTGAAGGCGTCGCGCCAGCCCTTCTCCACCAACGCCTTGACGTAGGGCAGGGTGACGTTGTTGAGCGCCAGGGTCGAGGTCCTGGCCACGGCGCCGGGCATGTTGGTGACGCAGTAGTGCACCACCCCGTGTTCAACGTAGGTGGGGGCGTCGTGGGTAGTGGGCCGGCTGGTCTCGAAGCAGCCGCCTTGGTCGATGGAGATGTCCACCATGGCCGCCCCGTTCTTCATCTGCCGCACCATGGATCGCGTGACCAGCTTGGGCGCGGCCGCCCCGGGCACCAAGACCGCGCCCACCACCAAGTCCGCGGCCCGCACCTCGTCCACGACATTCTGCCGGGAAGCCATCAGCAGGCGGACTCGGCCCGCGAACTGCTGGCCAAGCTCACGCAGCCGGTCGATCGATTTGTCCAGAATGCTGACCTCGGCCTGCAGACCAACGGCCATAGCGGCCGCTTCCGCGCCCGCCACGCCGCCGCCGAGGATGACGACCTTGCCCGGCACCACCCCCGGCACCCCGCCGAGCAGGGTGCCGCGCCCGCCCGCCGCCTTCTGCAGCGCGTAGGCGCCCACCTGCACCGACATGCGGCCCGCCACTTCGCTCATTGGCCGCAGCAACGGCAGGCGGCCCTGGGCATCGGTGACCGTTTCATAAGCGATTGCCGTGGCCCCGGAGCGCATCAGCGCCCGCGCCTGGGGCTCATCAGCCGCCAAATGCAGATAGGTGAATAGCACTTGTCCCGGCTTGAGCCGGCGGCACTCGTCGGCCAAGGGCTCCTTGACCTTCACCACGAGGTCGGCGCTGAAAGCGTCCTCAGCCGTGCCGATGGTGGCGCCGACCCGGCAGTAGTCCTCATCGGCAAAGCCGATGCCCGCGCCGGCGTTGGCTTCCACTACGGCGCTGGCGCCGAGCGTGGTCAGCTCCGCGATTGAATCTGGCGTCAGGCCGACCCGATGTTCGTGGACCTTGGTTTCCTTGGGCACGCCGATGCGCATTTGCTCGATGCTCCCTGTCCGGTGCAAAGGTTGAGAGCCAAGATACGCCCGCGATGGCGGCAAAGTATTGCTTTTTTGCGCCAATTCACCGATAACTCGCAAGTAAGTTCGATAAGAACTGAAAACATGCAAGATTATGAGACTCTCGATCGGCTAGACCGCCGAATCCTTCACGAATTGCAAATCGACGGCAAGCTCACGAACAGCGCGTTGGCGGAACGGGTCAGCCTGTCCGAGTCCGCCTGCCTGCGCCGGGTGCGTCGGCTGGAGGAAAGCGGAATGCTGCGCGGCTACGTGGCCCTTGTCGATCAGTCGATGGCAGGCTACCCCGACAACGTGTTTGTCAACATCACCTTGGAAAGCCAGCAACAGGCTGACCTCTCGGCTTTCGAAACCGAGGTGAAAAAGCTGCCCGAAGTGATGGAGTGCTACCTGATGTCCGGGGAGGCGGACTACCTGCTGCGGGTGGTGGTCAGCGACGCGCGGGACTACGAGCGCATCCACAGCCGCTTCCTCACCCGCCTGCCCGGCGTGGACCGGGTGCATTCGAGCTTCGCCCTGCGCACGGTGATCAAGAAGACGGAACTGCCAGTGCGCAGCTAAGGTTCGGTTACAGACGCAGTTCCCCGGTTGGGCGCTTGAACGCCCTGCAAGGATGGCATGGCCTCGGCTATTCTTAAGGGATGGACGACGACGAACTGCTGCGCTACAGCCGCCAGATCATGCTCCCGGAGGTGGACGTGGCGGGGCAGGAGAAGCTCCGCGACGCCAAGGCGCTGGTGGTTGGGCTGGGCGGGCTGGGCTCGCCGGTGGCGCTCTACTTGGCAGCTGCCGGGGTCGGCAAGCTGGTTCTGGCCGACGATGATGTCGTGGAACTGTCCAATCTGCAGCGCCAGATCGTCCATGCCAACGCGGCGCTGGGCCAGGCCAAGGCGTCGTCCGCCAAGGCTTCCGTTGCGGCGATCAATCCGGACGTCGAGGTCGAGGCCATTGCGGAGCGCATCGGCGGTCCGGGGCTTGCGTCCTTGGTGAATCGGGTCGATCTGGTGATCGATGCCACGGACAATTTCACCACCCGCTTCGCGCTCAACGACGCCTGCTGGCGCAGCGGCACGCCCTTGGTGTCCGGGGCGGCCATTCGCTGGGAAGGACAGGTGGCGGTCTTCGACCCGGGCGATGCGGCGTCTCCCTGCTATCGATGCCTGTACGCGGACGGCGGCGGGGAGGCGTTGAACTGCGCCGAGAACGGCGTCATCGCGCCGCTGGTCGGGGTGGTGGGGGCCATGCAGGCGATGGAGGCGGTCAAGCTGATCACCGGCGTTGGCGAGCCGCTGACCGGACGGGTGCTCTACTACGACGCCAAGCGCGCCGAGTGGCGGGCCTTCAAGCTGGCAAGGCGTCCGGACTGTTTGACCTGCGCCGGGTGACGATGGGATAGACCCGCTCCAACTGGCGCAGCAAGCGCGACTGGACTGCCGCAAGGTCCGCTTCCCCGCAAAGGTCCTTGAGCTGGGTGACGGCCAAGCCCGCCATGCCGCAGGGATTGATGCGGGCAAAGGGCGCAAGGTCCATGTCGATGTTGAAGGCGAAGCCGTGGTAGGCGCAGCCGCGCCGCACCCGCAAACCCAACGCTGCGATCTTCGCGCCCTCCACATAGACGCCGGGAGCGTCGCAGCGGGCGCTGGCGGCGATGCCGAATTCGTCGAGCACGTTGATGATGGCGTTTTCGATGCCGGACACCAGGCCGCGCACGGAAAGCCCCATGCGGCGGATGTCAAACAGCAGGTAGCCGACGATCTGCCCTGGGCCGTGGTAGGTGACCTGCCCGCCCCGGTCGGACTGCGCCACTTCGATGCCGCCCGGGGTCAGCAGGTGCTCTGCCCGTCCGGCTTGGCCTTGGGTGAACACCGGCTCGTGCTCGGTGAACCAGATTTCATCCCCGGTATCGCTGCCGCGTTCGGCGGTGAAGGCCTGCATGGCGGCCAGCGTGTCGGCGTAGCGGGTGCTGCCCAAGTCCCGAACGATGATGTCAAACCGGGAAGCCCCAACTGTGCGAGGGCAAGATGCCCTCGCTCCGACCTTCGTTCGAGGCTGTTCCCCCGGAGCGAGGGCGTCCCGCCCTCGTCCTGAAGCAAGCTGGTCCAAGGAAGCGCTCACCCAAACATCCGGCGGAACAACAGCGTGAGAAAGTCGCCTAGCTGAGCGAGGATCCCGGCCTCCTCAATGCTCGACAGGGCGATCAGCGGGCTGCTGTGAAGCGTCTCCTCGTTCACCGAAACACGGAGCTCGCCCAACTCGTCGCCCGCTTGAATCGGCGCCTCGATCACTTCGGGGAGCGTCATCTCCACGGCCACTTGGTCGTAGTGGCCCCGGGGAAAGGTGACGGTCACCGGCGCGGCGGTGCCGAGTTCCACGGCATCCGCCTGGCCGTACCAGACCTCGGCGGTTTCCAGTGGCGCATCGGCCTCGTACAGGCGCTTGGTCTCGAAAAAGCGAAAGCCGTAGGAGAGCAGCATTTGGCTTTCCTGCACCCGATGGGCGCCGCTGTCCGCCCCCATGACGACGGAGATGAGCCGCATCCCGTCGCGCAGCGCCGAGGCGAGCAGGCAGTACCCGGCCGCCTTGGTGTAGCCGGTCTTGACGCCATCGACGCTCTGGTCGCGCCACAGCAGGCGATTGCGGTTGGGCTGTTCTATCTCGTTGTACGTAAACGATCTCTCCGAGTTGATCGCGTAGTTCTCCGGGAACTTCCGAATGTAGGCCCGAGTCAGCAAGGCCAAGTCCCAAGCCGAGGTGTAGTGGTCCTCCGCGGGCAGCCCGGTGGCATTGCGGAAGTTTGAATTCACCATGCCCAGTTCCGCCGCTTGCTGGTTCATCATGTCCGCGAAGGCCGCTTCGCTGCCGGCGATGTGCTCGGCCAAGGCCACGCTGGCGTCGTTGCCCGATTGGATGATGATGCCCCGCAACAGATCTTCGACACTGACCTCGGTGCCTTCCTGGATGAACATGCGCGAACCCGGCGTACGCCAGGCGTTGACGCTGACCGGCACTTGATCGGTCAGGCCGATGCGCCCGCCTTCAATCTCCCCCGCCGCTACGTAGCCGGTCATCACCTTGGTGAGGCTCGCCGGCGGCACCGGCTCCCGGCTGTTGCGCTCGGCGATCACCTTGCCGGTGTCCGCGTCGATGAGCAGGTAGGAGGCCGAGGAGAGGTTGGGCGGCGCGGGCACGATGGAGGCGCCATGCGCGGCTGACGCAAAGATCAGCAACGCGGCAAAGACGGTGGGCAGGGAACAAGCCTGTTTCCTGCGGGAGAGCCATTCAGGGAAGTGCATGGGCATTCTTAAGCGGATTCGACAGGCGGTCTAGTGTAACCCGGTTGCGATGCCGCCACGGTTGGGCCACGCCATTTCAGTCGCTGCCGATGCGCACTATGAGGGGCATGGCGTGGTTGGCGGCGACGATCAGCGACTGCAGTTGCTTGGCGCGCTGCTCACCCACAAGCGGGCCAATGAGCACCCGGTACAACAAGTCATTGGACTGCTGCACCACCTCCGCCTGCTCGCCAGTCAAGTTCGCTAGGTTGCGCTGCAATCGCTCCGCGAGAGCCTTGCCGCGAAAGGCGCCCGCCTGAAGGAAGAGCGTCTCGCCCCCGTCAAGCGACTCCACCCGCACCCGCGCCGTGCCTTGGCGGGAAAAGCCGAGCTTCACCGCCGCAGCATAGGATAGGTCGAGCATGCGGTCATCGTGAAACGGGCCGCGGTCGTTGACCCGCACCAAGGTCTGGCGGCCGTTTTCCAGATTCGTCACCCGCACGTAAGTCGGAATCGGCAGGGTGCGATGGGCGGCGGTGAGCTTGAACATGTCGTAGGTCTCGCCGCTGGAGGTGCGCCGGCCATGGAACTTTGTGCCATACCAGGAAGCAATCCCCTCCGCCCGGTAGCCTACCGCCGACTTCACCGGATAGTAGGTGGTGCCCTCGACGTCGTAGGACGGCGGATTGCCGTAACGGCTGGGCGGCTCGACGCTGGGAACCGGGTCCGGCAGGCCGCCCAAGTCATAGGGTATTTCCGATGGGGCCGGGGGACCGTCCTCGACTTCCGCCGGCGGTGGGACGGCATCCGGCCCGAAGACCGCGCAGCCGCCGATAAGGCCCGCTGCGCTGAATGCCAGGAACAATCCCGCCCGGCGCCAGCCGTTAAACGCCTTGGCCGTCATCGCGCCGCAGGGGATGCCGGATTCAGGTCCGCGGCGGCGACGTCCGCTGCTGGGAACCCGGCGGCGGCGCTAAGCTCGGCCTGGCGGCGCGCCTTGATGGCTTGGCTGAGCTGATGGACCGCCAAGGCGTACATCTGGCTGCGGTTGTAGCGGGTGATGACATGAAAGTTGTGCAGCGCCATCCAGTATTCGGCGCCGTCCTCCAACTCCATGCGCAGCAGCGCCGCCGCCTCAGCCGCGTTCAAGCCGGGCGCCTCAACGCCCAACGCACGCAGCTCGCCAACCGTCTTGTTCAAGTCCAGGCCACGCAGGACCGCGGCATCCGCCTGCTCTGCATCGGCAACATCCACCCTGAGGGCGACGTCCTGCGCCGGCCGCCAACCGTGTTCAGCGAAATAGTTGGCCACGCTGCCGATGGCGTCGGCCTTGTTGGCCCAGATGTCGCGCAGGCCGTCATTGTCAAAGTCCACCGCATAGTTGCGGTAACTTGAGGGAATGAACTGGCCGTAGCCCATGGCACCGGCATAGGAGCCCTTCATCGCGCCCACCGAGCGGCCTTCCTCGCGCGCCAGGAGCAGGAACTCGGTCAGTTCGTTGCGGAAGAAGTCGGCCCGGGGCGGGTAGTCGAACGCCAAGGTCGAGAGGGCGTCGAGCACCCGATGGGAGCCCATGATCCGGCCAAAGCGGGTTTCGACGCCGATGATGGCCACGACGTACTCCGGCGCCACCGCAAAGCTCGCCTCCGCGGAGTTCAGCGACGCCTCGTTTTCGGTCCAGAAGGCAACGCCCTGATCGATGCGGCTGTCCTGGATGAAGATGCGCCGGTACTCGTACCACTTAAGGGCCCGTTCCGCGGGCCTCGACATCGCTTCGACGATGCGCGGTTGGTGGCGGGCGTCCCGGAAGGTGGCCGTAAGCTCCGCCCGGTCGAACCCATGTTCGGACACCAGTGCGTCCATGTAGGTGCGCACGTCGTCCCGCTGGCTGTAGTCGGCGCCGGCTGGCCCGTACAGCAGCAGGGCAGCGGCGCCGAGCACGATGGCTACTCGCATGATTTCCCTCAAGCCAATGCCCCCGTCAGCGGGGGCGGATGCCGGGAAGCGGTTCGCTCCCAGCCCATCATGACCGGTGGCTGTGAATGGACATGATGATGCCAAAGCCCAACAACAGGGTGATGGCCGAAGTGCCGCCGTAGCTCACCAGCGGCAGGGGCAGGCCGACCACGGGCAACAGGCCCGCCACCATGGCGATGTTGGCGAACAGGTAAACGAAAAACACCATCGTTAGGGAACTCGCCACCAGTCGGCCAAAGGTGTCCTTCGACTGAGCGGCGATAATCAGTCCACGGGCCACGATCAACACATACAGTATCAGCAACGCGACCACCCCGGCAAAGCCCAATTCCTCCCCAATCACCGCCACGATGAAATCCGTATGGCTTTCCGGCAGGAATTTCAACTGGCTCTGGGTGCCGTCGTGCAGCCCCTTGCCCAACAGCCCGCCGGAGCCCAAGGCAGTGGTGGACTGGATGATGTTCCAGCCAGCGCCCAGCGGATCTTTTTCCGGGTCGAACAAAGTCAGAATGCGCTGCTGCTGGTAGGGCTGCAGGGCGAACCAGAGCGCCGGCGCCAGCGCCACCACGGCCAGCGAGCCATAGAGCATCCAGCGCCAGGAGAGGCCCGCCAAGAAGACCACGGTCAACCCGCCCGCCAACGCCAGGATGCCGGTCCCGAGATCCGGCTCCAGGACGATCAACACCACCGGCAGCCCGATGAGGGCGGCCACTATCAGCAGATCCTTGAAGGTCGGCGGCAACGGCCGGTCATGGAAGTACCACGCGATCATCAGTGGCAGGGCAATCTTCATCAACTCCGAAGGCTGGAAGCGGGCGACGCCGGGCAGTTCAAGCCAGCGCTGGGAGCCCTTCACCGTGACGCCCACCACAAGCACGGCAACCAGCAGCGTCACGCCCACCGCATAGAGGCCCGGCGCCCAGCGCAGATACCGAGCCGGATGCACTTGCGCTGCCATCGCCATCAACACCAGCGCCAAGCACAGCCGCGCGATCTGCCCGCCGACGATGTCCATGTCCCGCTCAACGGCGCTGTACAGCATGATGAGGCCGTACAGGATGACCGTGATCAACAGCACCCAGAGGATGGGGTCAAGATGCAGCCGGCGCAACCCAGCCGGGACCACCAGGCCGCTGTGCTGCGGCAGGCTGCGGACGAACTGCGGCTCGCTCATCGGCTGACCGGGCCCGCCTGAGGCCACATCCAAGGGAGTTCGGAGCCTGGGACTTGGCGTGCGCGTTCACTGCCCGCTGGGGCGCCGCCCGACAGGCCAGCCAATTGCTCATCCGGTGTGGACGGGGCCTCGGAGAGGTAGGCATCGAGCACCTTGCGAACCACCGGCGCGGCCACCGAGCTGCCGCCGCCACCGTTTTCAACCAGCACACTGACCGCTATGGCAGGCGCGTCCGCCGGGGCGAAGGCGATGAACCAAGCGTGCTTCTTGTTGTACTCATCGAGCTCTTCCTCGTCGTATTCTTGACCCTGCTTAATCTCCACCACCTGGGCAGTGCCGGACTTGCCCGCCATCCGGTAGCCGATGTCCTGCCCAATGTGGTACCAAGCCGTGCCGTTTTGCTGGTAGCCCATGTTGCCGCGGTGCACGACGTCCTCCATCGCGTCCACCATCAATTCCCAATCGTCGGCCGAGGGCCCGGCCACCCCCGGCAACGGCGGCAGCTCGTCCTCGAGCAAGGGCAGGTCGCTGGCAAGGAGCAGCCGCGGCCGCACCCGCTTGCCCCGATTGGCGAGGATGGAAGCGGCTGCCGCAGCCTGCAGCGGGGTGACCAGCAGGTCGCCTTGGCCGATGCCGATGTTGACATTGTCACCCGGATACCAGGGCTCGCCCTTGGCGCCCCGTTTCCATACCGGGTCCGGCACCAGACCAGCGGCAGCGCCATCGATGTCCACCGAGATCACTTCGCCGTAACCGAATTGGCGGATGAAGCCGGCGAGTTGGTTGGCCTCCAGGCGGTGGCCCAAGGTGTAGAAGAAAGTGTTCGATGAACGGTAGATGGCGCGGTTGAGATTGACGATGCCCTGGCCGCCGGGGTTGGTGGGGGTCCAGTTCCAATCCCGGTAGAGGCGGCTTTGCCCCGGCAGCCGGAACCAGCCGCGGTCGACGATCTCCTCCTCCCAATCCACCACCCCATGGGTCAAGCCCGCCAAGCCGAGTATCGGCTTGATGGTGGAGCCGGGGGCGTACTGGCCGTTGATGGCGCGGTTCACGAGGGGCTTGTCCCGGGAACCCAACAGGGCGCGGTAGTGCTTGGCGTCGATGCCGGTGACAAAGACGTTCGGGTCGTAGCTCGGTTTGCTGACCAAGGCGAGCACGCCGCCCGAGTTCGGGTCGATGGCAACCACCGCGCCGCGCCGGTCGCCCAAGGCCTCATCGGCGACCGCCTGCAAGTCGATGTCCAGGTGCAACCGCAAGTTCCGGCCAACGACGGTGGGGTTGACGTCCAAGGTGCGGCGCACCCGTCCAAAGGCGTCGGTCTCCACCCACTGGGTGCCGACCTCGCCATGCAACGAGTGCTCATAGAAGCGCTCAATGCCGCGCTTGCCGATGAAGTTGGTGCCGCTGTAGCGGGCACGGTCCACGGCTTCCAGGTCCTCCTTAGTGATGCGGCGGACTGAACCGATGGCATGCGCGGCCAGTGCGCCGTAGGGGTAGTGGCGCACGATCTCCACATTGATCTCAACGCCCAGGAAACGGTGCCGATTGACCGCCAAGGCCGCGACTTCCTCATCGGTCAGGGCGAACTTGAGGACCACCGGTTCAAACGGACGCCGCGTGCGCTTCAGGCGGTCGTGAAAGTCCTCGACCTCCTCGGCGCTGATCGGGGCGACGGCGGCCAGCGCTTCAATGAGGCCGTCGAGGTCTTCGATGCGCTCGCGTATCAGCGCCAGATTGAAGATGGGGCGGTTTTCCGCCAGCAGGTTGCCCCGGCGGTCGAAGATGAGGCCCCTGACCGGCGGCACGGGCACCATCTGCATGCGGTTTTCCTCGGAACGGGTCTGGTAGTGCTCGTGCTGCAGCACCTGCAGATGGAGCATCCTGGCCACCAGAATGAGCGTCAGCACCAGCGCCCCGGCAAAGAGCAGCCGAGCCCGGCCCATGAACATCCGCAACTCCGAGGAGCCGTCCTTGATCAACATGCCCGACGCCATTGATGCGCCTCACAGGGTGGTGTTGGAGTCGATGGGCAGAGGCTGCCAAAGGCGTTCCATGTCGTAGAACTCCCGGGCCGCCGCCTGCATCACGTGCACCACCACATCGCCAAGATCGACCAGCACCCACTCGTGGCTTTCCCGCCCCTCTATTCCCAAAAGCGGTGCGCCGCTGGTCTTGGCGGCTTCGACCACCTGGTCCACGAGCGCTTTCACATGGCGGTTGGAACCGCCGGTGGCGATCACCATGAAGTCGGTCAAATCGGTCAAGCGGGTCACGTCGAGCGCCACGATCTCGCGGCCCTTGAGATCGTCCAGCGCCCCAACGACGGCATCGCGCAGCCCCAGCGGCGTCACCCAATCCTCCGCAAGGCGCCGGCGCCGTTGGCGAGCCGCTCACGAAGCGCCGATGCCGGCAGGCTATTCGCTTCGCGCATACAAACCATGCCGCCTAATATAGGTGGTCACCCCTTGCGGGAGCAAATGCCCCACATCGTTGCCTTCGGCGATCAATGCGCGAACCACGGAGGCTGAAACCGGCAGCATGGCCTGGTCCAGCAGGCGGATGCCGCCTGCCGGTTGCCGCTCCAGGTCTGTGCAACGATGTTCACGATAGAAACTGAGCGCCGCGCCCTTGAGCGCCGCACCGGGCCGGTGCAGCACCAGCAGATGGCCAAGGTCCAGCACCTTGCGCCACCGCCGCCAAGTGTGAATCTCGTTGAAGGCGTCAGTGCCAATGATCCAGCTCAAGGGTTCATCACCGTGGCGAAGCCGCAGTGCCTCGAGCGTATCGACGGTGTAGCTCGGCCCCCCGCGCCGCAGTTCGACGTCATCCGCTTCCAAGTCGGCTTCGGCGGCGCAGGCCAGTTCAAGCAGCGCCCACCGCCGCTCGGCGCTCGCCTCAGGCCGGGGGCGGTGCGGCGGATGGGCCGACAGCACTAGGCGCACCGGGCAGGAGAGGGCTTGGGCCGCCACCCGGGCGGCATGCAGGTGGCCGTTATGGACCGGGTCGAAGGTGCCGCCCAGAAAAGCGATCATCGGTCAGCGTTTAGCCGCGCAACCTAGTGACCAAGCGGCGCAGTTCATTGAGCCGCTCCTTGGGCGAGCCCAACTGCAACAGCGACTGCTTGATTTCCGGCTCCACCGGCAGCAGCTCCGCAAGCTGCCGGCTGACCGCTCCGGCGTCCTCGAAGTCGACCTCCAGCCCGAGCTTTTCCACCATCGGGTGCTTGAGCAGCGCCTTGAGGATGTCGATCAGGGGCTGGTCGGCCTCGCCGAGCGTCCCTTGCGGCTCGGCGGGCAGGGTTTCGACCAAGCCGCAGAGCAGGTGGTCATCCTGCTCCCAGGTCTTGTGGATGCGGAACTTGCAGCCCCCTTCGACGACGATGCCGAGCAATCCGCCGTCCAGCGCATTGAAGTCCACCACCCGGGCCTCGGTGCCCACCTCGAAAATCTCCGGTGCCGGCGCATCATCGCCCACCCGCGCATCGACGCCGCTGCGAATGAGCACGATGCCGAACGGGCTGCCCTCCCGCATCCGCTCGCTGATCATGTCGAGGTAGCGCGGCTCGAATATCCGCAACGGCAGCCGTCCGCCCTCAAAGAGCACCACCCCAAGCGGAAACAGCGGCATCTCGCGCAAGTCAGCCATCGGGAGACTTTAGCATTGATTCCAGCCACCGCCCCTTGGTCGCGCATCCCGCCTAAGCCATAATTCGGTCCCCTTGCCGATGAACACGGCCCTTGGACCGCCTGCAGACAATCACCTTGGCACTGTTGCAGGGCATCACCGAGTTCCTGCCCATCTCGAGTGCCGCCCACCTGATCCTGGCGTCTGAACTGACCGGCTGGCCGGATCAAGGCTTGGCGTTTGACATTGCCGTTCATCTGGGCTCCTTGGCCGCCGTGCTCGCCTACTACCGCCGCGATTGCGCCGCCTTTGCCGTCAGCGCCTGGGGCGGCCTGCGCCACCGGCGCCGCGATGCGCAACTCGACCTGCTGCTCAAGATTGCCGTCGCCACCTTGCCCTTGGCACTGTGCGGGCTCGCCTTGCGCGGTCTGGTGGCCAACGAGCTGCGCGACGGCTGGGTCATCGCCACCGCCACCACAACGTTTGCCTTCGCTCTATGGTGGGCCAACGGCCAGCGCGGTGAACGCGAGCAGCTTGGCTGGCGCGACGCGCTGCTCATCGGTTTAGCGCAAGCCCTCGCCATCGTTCCCGGCGTATCGCGCTCCGGCATCACCATCAGCGCCGCGCTGCTGCTCGGCCTATCGCGACCCGCTGGCGCCCGGGTGGCCTTCCTGCTCGCCATACCCGCCATCAGCGGCGCCGCCCTGATGGCTTGGATCGACCTGCCCGCCGAGGCCCAGGAAACGCAACTCCCGGACCTTGCCCTCGGTGCCGCCATCGCGGGCTTAAGCGCCTACGTCTGCATACGCTTTTTCATCGCCCTGATCGAGCGCATCGGCCTGATGCCCTATGTTTACTACCGTCTGGCCCTCGGCGCGGCGCTCTTCATGCTGCTGTCTTGGTCCGTTCACTGACGACAAGCAACGGTTCTATTCGAGGGCAAGATGCCCTCGCTCCGGCAAAGTGGGAATTGTTAATCCGCCGCCGCTTTCAGTATGGTGGCTCGCTCGTACCCGAAGGAAGCCCGCCCTATGACTGCGGCCATCGACGCCATCAACTTCGCGACCCTTGAGGCGGAGCCGTTTTACTTGCCCATCGGCGACGAAGTGGCGCTGTTCGAGGCCGCCTACGCAGCGCGGCTGCCGGTGTTGTTGAAGGGGCCGACCGGGTGCGGCAAGACGCGCTTCATCGAGCACATGGCCTGGCGGCTCTACCGGCAGCGGCGCAAGGCCCTGGAGGTGCCGCTGGTCACCATTTCCTGCCACGAGGACCTCACCGCCACCGACTTGGTGGGGCGCTACCTGCTCAAGGGCGATGAGACCTTGTGGAGCGATGGCCCGCTGACCCGCGCCGTGCGCACCGGCGCGATCTGCTATCTCGATGAGATCGTCGAGGCGCGCAAGGACACCACCGTGCTCATCCACTCGCTGACCGACCACCGGCGCATCCTGCCCATCGACAAGACCGGCGAACTGGTCTCCGCGCACGACGACTTCCTGCTGGTCATCTCCTACAACCCGGGCTACCAGAGCATCCTCAAGGATCTCAAGCACAGCACCCGGCAGCGCTTCGTGAGCCTCGACTTCGACTACCCCGGGCGGGAGCGGGAGGCGGAGATCATCGCCCGGGAGGCGCATGTGGACGAATCACTGGCCGAACGCCTGGCCGTGATCGGCGAGAAGGTGCGCAATCTCGGCGAGCATGGCTTCGAGGAGGGGGTGAGCACTCGGCTGTTGATCTACGCCGCGCAACTCATTCGCAACGGCATTGAAGCCCGCCGCGCCGCCGACATCGCCTTGGTCGCCGCCGTGTCCGACGACCGCACGGTGCAGGCCGCCTTGGCCGACATCGTGGACACGGTGCTGCCCACTGCCGACGCATGATCGCGCTGGCCGATGTCGAGCAGCCCCTGGCGCTGTTCGCGGAGGGCATGAACGGCGCCTATCTGCACATCAAAACCAGCGATGCATTGAACGCAGGCCCCACTGACGCCGTGCAGACGCGGGACACCCTCTATTTGCCGGAAGCCATTGACGACGCCGAACCGGGCATCTACCGGGCGCTCGCCCTGCAGCAGATCGCCCGGCGAGAGTTCGGCGGCATCGGCTTTGAGCTCCGTACCGCCTATGCGCGGCTGCCAACGCTTGATCCGCTGCCGGAATCCCAAGGCCCGCACCGGCCCAGCGACCGCTGGCTGTTCTACCATCATTTTCCCAATCCGCGCTTGGCCGCGGAGCTGTTTGAAGGCTTCGAGCGGGTTCGCATCGACGCGGCCATGTGCCGCGCTTATCCCGGCATCAAGCCCCACCTGACCGCCTGCAACCACTTTCTGCAGCGCTCGGGGTTGGCCGTGAGCCCGATAGCGCTGTCGCTGCTAAGCTTTCAGTTGGACCAGCCCGCCAGCGATGCCATGGGCCAGGTTCTGCACCCCTTGGCCAGGGGCCTATTGGCGCCGGACGCGAACATCTACGACGCCGCGGCCGCCACCCAGAGCGCCTTCCTGCTGCTCGGCGCCGAGCCCGGCGAGGCATTGGACGACGCGCTGGAGCTTGCGGCCACGGCCGCCGAGTGGACCGAGCGGGAAGCCCGCTTGGAGGACTGGGAGGAGGAGATGCGCCAAGCGGACGGTCACTTGTTGGCGGTGGAGATGCTGGAGAGCGAGCAGTTGGAAGCCACCCGCACCGAGGGCGGCGGCGGCGAAATCCGCGAAGAGGAACTGGACATCAAGCGCATCCAGTCCGAGCGCGACCAACTGGCGCGGCGCATCGGCATGGAGCGTTCCGCGGTGCGCGATGCGCTGGGCGATGAGAACGCCGGCGCCCGCAGCTACCGCTACGACGAGTGGGACTTCCACCGCCACGGCTACCGCCGCAACTGGTGCCGCCTGTTCGAGCGGGCCTTGAGCCCGGAGGACGATGCGGACGTGGATGCCATCCGCCATGCCATCAGCGCCTGGCGCCGCCAAGCACAGCAACCCTTGGAGCAGATCAAGCCCCAAGGCTACCGCCGCTGTTGGGCTTCGCCGGACGGGGATGAAATCGACTTGAACGCCGTGGTCGCCGCCCGCCAGGACTTAGCCGCCGGCCACTCGCCCAGCGAAAGGCTCTACAGCCGCCGGGAGAAGGTGCACCGCGATGTCTGCGCCGCGCTGCTGGTGGACCTCTCCGCCTCCACCGACGACCCGGTGGAGGCGGACCCGCCCCCGTCCGAAGCGACGCCCGACTCGATCGGCCATTCGGCGCACCCGACCCCCAACCTGCGCGACCCCTACGAAGACGACAGCACCCTCTGGTCCGGCGTCAGCGAGTCGCCGGCGCCGCCCAAGCGGCGCATCATCGACGTGCAGAAGGAGGCCGCCGCCATCCTCGCCGCGGCCCTTGAACGCCTGGGCGACAGCTACGGCATCTACGGCTTCTCCGGATACGGGCGCGACTGCGTGGAGTTCTACGTCGCCAAGGACCTGCGCCAAACCCTCAACGCCCGCACCTTGGCCGCCATCGCCGCCATGCAGCCCAAGCGCAGCACCCGCATGGGGCCGGCCATCCGCCACGCCGTGCGCAAACTCAACGACTCGGGCAACGCGCTGAAGGTGCTGCTCATCATCAGCGACGGCTTCCCCCAGGACTGCGACTACGGCCCGGTGCGCGGCGACCACGAATACGGCCTGCACGACACCGCCAAGGCGCTGGCCGAAGCCCGGAGCAAGGGCATCGAGACCTTCTGCGTGACCGTGGACCGCTCCGGCCACGACTACTTGAAGCGCATGTGCCCCGACGCCCGCTACGCGGTGATCGAGGATGTGGAGGACCTGCCCGAGGCGCTGACCAAGGTCTATGCGGCGCTGACGGGGTAATACGCCGCTTCTTCGTTCCATCTGCGCGGACCGCAGGCCGAACTTGCAACTGCTCGGCCGATGGGCAAACCTTCGCGGCAGCGCCCAAAGGTCAGGACAGCGAATTGCGTTTTCTGGAAGTCATCAGCGGCTGGGTCAACCGCTACTTCTCCAACGAGGAGGCCATCTACTTGGTCGCCCTGTTGGTGGTTGGATTTCTGGTGCTGTTCACCTTGGGCGGTGTGCTGGCCCCGGTGCTCACCGGCTTGGTGCTGGCGTTCCTGCTGCAGGGGCTGGTTAAGCAGCTCGTCGATTGGCGGGTGCCCGAGGCGGGTGCGGTGTGGTTGGCCTTCCTGCTGTTCATCGGCGCCCTGACGGCGCTGGCGCTGTTCGTCGCGCCGCTGGTCTGGCAGCAGCTCCGCGCCTTGGTGGAGGCCCTGCCGGGCCTCGTGGGCCGCTGGCGGGAAGCCGCCGGCGATCTCGCCGAAGCCTTCCCCGAACTGCTTACCGAAGCCCAGATCACCCAGTGGCTGGAAGCGGCCACCAGCCAAGTCGGCAGCATCGGCGCGTCCGCTTTGGAAGCCCTGGTGGCCAACCTGTCGTCCATGGTGGGCATTCTCATCTACTTGGTGCTGGTGCCCATCTCGGTGTTCTTCTTCCTCAAGGACCGTCGCCGGATCATGGGATGGCTGCTCTCCGCACTGCCCAGGAAGCGCTCCCTCATCCAGCGCGTTGGCGAGGAAATGAACCAGCAGCTCGCCAACTACGTGCGCGGCAAGTTCATCGAAATCCTCATCGTCGGCTTCGTCACCTTCGTCACCTTCACCCTGCTGGGCCTGAACTACGCCGCCCTGCTGGGCGTGCTGGTGGGCGTCTCGGTGCTGATCCCCTTCGTCGGCGCGGCGGTGGTCACCATTCCGGTGGCCTTGGTGGGCATCATTCAGTTTGGCTGGTCCTGGGAGCTCGCCTACGTCATGGCCGCCTACGGCATCATCCAAGCGCTGGACGGCAACGTGCTGGTGCCGCTGCTGTTCTCCGAAGCGGTGGACCTGCACCCGATCACCATCATCGTCGCCGTCCTCGCCTTCGGCGGCCTGTGGGGCGTCTGGGGCGTGTTCTTCGCCATCCCCTTGGCCACGCTGGTCAAGGCCATCATCAACGCTTGGCCACGGGAGATGGGCGTCGGGACGGCGGACTCCACCAGCACCCCCCCAACGGTTTGACGCCGTCGGGACCGACGGTTCTCATTCGGCTTCTTGGCCCTTGCCGTCAACGGGCGGCCATACCGGCGGGCGCCCGGCCTTCACCCAAGCCCGCGTAAGCGGGAAGTTGTGGTACTCGTAGTCCGCCGCTGGCGGGGGTCTGGACGGGTCGTGGCCCCACTGGTTCAGCCAAGGCGCGAAGGTGAACGCCGCCCCGTCGAAGGCAGTCCAAAAGCACCGCACCATGTCGTAGATGGCGATTCCCCCGCGTCCGAACAGGTCAGGGAACTCAGTCCGGGGCATGCCGGTCAGCGCCCACTCCAGGGTGGTGGTGAACCGCTCATCGAAGATGCCGGCCCGCAGCGCAGCGCGGAATTCGGCCTCCGAAACGCGCAGCTCGTGGTTCAGCCCAGCGCAGTGCTTGCGGATGAAGTAGCTGACGATGCCGCGGGCATCCTCTTGGTCGGGCCGCTCAGGAGTGCGGCGCAAAGCGGGGCGGTCGAATCGGGACAGGGGCAGCAAAGGCTCCTTCATCACCGGATCGTCCCATTGGCTGCAATTGTCCGGCATCACGCAGTTCTTCTCGACCATGACGTCGAGGGGAAGGCCCGCATGGGAAAGACCTGTTGGGATTCCGGGCGTCATGTCAGCTACCGGGGCCTTGGCTTGGAGAGTGTTCAGATTCGATGCGATGCATCTCGGGAGTGGCGGACAGGCCCATTTCCATGATGGCTTGCACGGCGACTTGGGGAAGCCCATGCATTGGAACATCAAAGCGGGGGTTGATGATCGGCTTCCGGTCCCGCTTGTGCAGGTCGGGCGGAGCGTCAAGATACGCCTTGGCGGCCATGATGCGAAAGTCGTCGCTCATGCTGTCAAGGACGCGCAGCAGGCCCTCCACAACCGATCGAGGCACCGCGAAGTCCAAGTCTGTTGAGTCGCGATGGTTCCAAAGGGCCGCCAAGACCGTGCCGCCGCCCAGCATGGCTTGCGGAATCGGGTAGCGTTTGAGGGCTTCAGCGGCCAAAGCAAAGCCCTGCCGCATGTGGGCGGGAAGCTCGATTTCATCCGCTTGGGGCATGGCCATCCGGTGCGTGTTGACGGCGAAGATTTAACCCATCGGGTTGGCAACAATGGGCAATGGACTGCAATGGACACCAACACCCACACACCAAGCGAGTGGATGGACAGGCGGAGAGCGTTGACCTATGTTGTCAGGCCACTTCTGGCGAGTTTCCCAATGAGCAAGAGAAACGCGGTTTCGACGGAGCCACAATCGGAGCTGATCGAACTGCATGCCCGTCTAGCCATTGGCTTGGAGCAGGCTCGTTCCGGCGACTTGGCTGAAGGGGACGGTGAGCAGGCTGTGCGCCGCGCGTTTGCCCAGGCGCGGAAAGGCCAATCCCGAACACCGCAACAGAGCACGCCTCCCCAGTAGCGCGGCCCACTTGGCGCATATAGACTTGGGCGCATGCCGAACGGCTTTCCGGCGCGGCCCAACGAACGGCGCGGATCGTCGGTCCACACCCAGCATCTGATAGGAGCATGTCATGTCCAACACCGAGATCATCTTCGAAGTGACCGACGACGAGGTGGATGGCGGCTATTCGGCAAGCGCACTTGGCTACGGAATCCACACCCAAGGGGACAGCATCGAAGAGGTTCGCAGCAATGTCCGGGAGGCCGTCGATTGCTACTTCGACGAGACCATGGAGCGGCCTGGACTCATTCGGCTTCACTTTGTGCGCGATGAGGTCCTCGTTGCGTGAAGCTGCCTCGCGACGTCAGCGGCACTAAGCTGCTGCAGGCACTGCAGCGCCTAGGCTACGTCGCGGTTCGGCAACGCGGCTCCCATGTACGGATCACCACCGAGGTCAACGGCAAGCATCACGAGGTGGTTCCGCTTCACGGTCAGATCCGGGCCAAAACGCTGTCAAGCATCCTCAAGAGCGTGGCAAAGCACCATGAGATGACGGTTGAGGAACTACTCGGTAGCCTCGACCTGTAGCAGGGTTGGCGCTCCAAGCAAGCGCTCTGAGCCACTGCCGCTGGGTAACCCAACTGGCCCACCATCCGGAGCGGCCTATCGGCTGGCCGCTTGCGGCGGCTGCACTGGGATCGCGCGGCCCGGCAAATGAGGGAATGTCGCTCCAAGCGGGTGGGGGCCGGGCTGGTGGAACCGCCAGTGCGCCTCGGCGTTGGCTTGAAGCAGGGAGGGTCGAGGGACTTGGCTGGGAGGGGCGGCGTGGGGCTGCCATGCCGGAAGCGAGACCCTGCTTGAGCCGATTGCACCAAAAACGGGCGCTAGAAACACGTTGAAATACAGTTGTTACACGGCTAGAGTTGCGCCCACTAGGGATTAGGCTGTGCATCGTTTCTGCATGGCCTTTTTGGGAAGTAATGAGTTTTTTCCTATCAAGGGGGAATGGATCATGACAAGACCGCTTTTTTCCACCATCATCGCGGGGCTGCTGCTCGCTCCAATGGCCGTGTTCGCCCAGGACGCGGATGAGGACGGCGAAGGCCAGCGCACCGGACGGCAAATCGAAGAGGTTGTCGTCACCGCGGAGCGGCGCGAGTCCACCGTGCAGGACACCGCCATCTCCATCACCGCCTTCACCGGCGAGTTCATCGAGGACTTCGGGCTGCGCAACCAGGAGGACCTGCAGAACTACCTGCCGGCCACCACCATCCAGCCTTATGACCTCTCCATTCGCGGGGTCGGCCGACTTTTCCGCGCTCTCGGCGGCGACCCTGGCGTTGCCACCTACTTTGACGGCGCGTACTCGGAGGACTTCGGAATCGCCTCCACCGAGGGTGGCCTTTTCGACATTGAGCGCATCGAAGTCTTGCGCGGGCCGCAGGGCACCCTGTATGGACGCAACGGCGTTGGCGGCGCGGTGAACTTCCACAGCAAGAAGCCCACGGATGAGTTTGAGGGCGAAATAAAGGCCGTTTACGGCAGCTACGACACCAAGGAGATTTTTGGCGTCATCTCCGGTCCCCTCATCAAGGACGTTCTGAATGCTCGCGTCACTGGTGTCAAGCGCACCCGAGACGGTTTCATCAACGACGTGCAGCCCGGCAACCCCGACATCAATGACTACGGTGACGAAAACTACACTCTGTCGTTGGAGTGGAATGTCATGGACAATCTGACCGTGCTGGTGCGAGGCAACGAGCGCAGCTACCGCCGCATGATGTCTGGCGCCCAGGGCGCTGGCGCCATTCTGGTCAGCGAGCAAGCGGGCATGCCCGACCCGGTGACCGGCGGCAAGCGTTGGGTCAGCGTCCCGGCTCAGGGTTGGAGGCCAATAGCAGATCCGAATTCCCCCGACGCCACCATGTGCGCAAGTGCCACCCACCGGTCAACGCCCAACTGTATAGTGCCCACCGGATTGGTGCCGTACATCAACGACGCCAATCCGTACTACAGCTTCACGCTCAACGGCGAAACCCGATGGGCTCAGCCGGTTGTTGGCGGCGTGGACCCCGTCGGCATCGCACCCGATGGCACCGCCATCTCTGGCTTCGCACGACCCAATTACGCGTACCAAGCGGCTTTCGACCCCGCCGCCCAAGCATTGGCTGAGCAGAGCTACCATGGCAATGGCCGCGAAATTCCGCAGCTCGACAGCGGCGACCTCGATGCATGGACTAGCGGCCACCAAGATGAGTTCTTTGATCATCAAGCGGCCTACATGAACATTACCTGGGACTTACTGGACAACCTGACCGTCAAGTACATCGGCGCCTACACCGACTACTTCTATGATCGAACCACGGAAGACGACCGCACCGGTCTGCCGCACGACCAGCAGTTCTACGCAGCCCAGGAGAACGAGAACTTTCAGCATGAGGTGCAGTTCTTCCTGGACTTCGGCGACAACCTGAACTTCACGGGTGGCTACTTCTACTATGAGAACGACATTGACCAGCAGCTCGACTTCTACTCGCCCGATGGCTGGTCAAGGTACACGGAACCCGCCGACTACGGCGTTGTTGGGGCGACTGCGTACTTGGCGGGTGACCCAACTTTGGTTGTTCCCGCTTGGTTGTTGAACGGCGGGGACACCACCACCAATCACCGTACAGCAAGGAATCTAGGCCGGGCCGGCATTATTCCCAACCTAGCCGGTGCGGTGCCGATCCCATCCTTTAGCCACCCCAGCATCGACGAAGTGTATTTCGCCGACAATCCGTGGCTGGGCGACACCTTGGCCACCGGCGGGCGCGTGGACCACGGCCCAGTGTCCGACGGCACCACCTTCATCTGGGACACCGAGAACCGCACCAAGGCATGGGCTGTTTACCTGCAGGGCGAGTGGCAGATGACGGAACTCTTCGCCTTGACCTTGGGCGTGCGCTACGCGGAGGACGACAAGGAAGCCGAGGAAAACCTGTTCCTCTACCAAGAGTCCGCAACCGCGCTCGGCACCTGCGTCAACAACGTAGGGGGTGCTGATCTGGCTTTCTTGTGCGGTGACTTGGACGGCGACGGCGCAGTTTCCTTGGCCGAGTACAACCAAGGCATCACCGGCGGCATCGACGCTACTGGCAACGTCGCCAACTTCGACAAAGTTCGCTTCCGCGGCGTTCCCTATGCCCGATCGATCTACCGCTCCATGACCAACGACTTCGACGAGATCACGTGGCGGGTGAACATCGACTACACCCCGACCGACGACGACCTGATCTACTTCTCGGTCACCACCGGCTACCGGGCGGGCGGCTTCAACCTCGGGTACTTCTCCTTCATCCCCACCTACGACCCGGAGGACCTGATCGCCTACGAACTCGGCTACAAGGGCCAGATGTTTGACGGCACGGTGCAGCTCAACGCGTCGATGTACCTCTACGAGTACGACGACGTGCACCTGCAATTCGACACCTTCTCGTTTACCGGCGTCAGCACCTCGGTCCAGAACGCCCCCTCCGCGAGGACCATTGGTGGCGAATTGGAAGGATTGTGGCTGGCGACGGACAACCTCACCATCGGCGTAAACTACAGCTTCACCGACGCCGAGTACAACGAGGAGCTGGTCGAGCCGCTGACCGGGACCCGGGGCGTGGTTGACGGCAACAACGCCACGTCGCCCGCCAGCATCTTCACGGTGGCCGAGCGCAACCTGCTGATCGACGGCCAGCCCCTGCCGCGGGTGCCGAGGCACAAGGCTACTGGCTGGGCGGAGTACGTCCAGAGCTTGGGCAACCGGGGCAGGCTCACCTATCTCACGAGCCTCGCCTGGACGGATGAGTTCCCCGCCGGGGGCCGGCCCACCACGGCCAACCCGCTGGCAATCGCGCCCTCCTTCCTGCGCTGGGACGCCCGGGTGAGCTGGACGAACGTCAGCGAGCAGTGGAGCGTCTCGGGCTTCGTGAACAATATCACCGATGATCTTGGGGTGCGCAACCAGTTCACCTACGGCGAGTCCCAGGGCTACCGCCGGGTGATCGAGCCGACGAACCCTCGGTGGTGGGGGATTGAGGTCCAGTACAAGTTCGGGGCGTTTCAGTAGCGGCCACTGAGCTTTGGAGCAGGAGAAAAGGGCGCCCGAAGGCGCCCTTTTTTGTGGAGAGGTGACGGCCGCTAGGACGCTGGCGCACTCCCGTTGCGATTCAAGAAATCCCTCACAGACAGAAACGAGGAAGAAACGAGGACACACGCGAACTCGGTCTCACAAGCGATATCAAACTGCGCAGGCCAGCGTCCCATGCTAGGTCATTCGACGGTCATCCGACTCGCGCCGCTGGCCGTGGCGGCCTGACTCAGCCGCCGGTCGAGGGACGCTAGGGGCAGGCCGCGTCGCAATGCGAGTTCGAGATAGGCCGCATCGTAAACGGAAAGTTCGTGCCGCCTAGCCAGACCCAGCACGGTCGGCGTATCGTGCCGGGCATCGGCCGCGATGTTCATTTCGTCCAGATCGGCCAACGTCGCCCGGGTGTCTTCAGCACTGAGCCGGCCGCGCCTCTCATTGACGATCAACGCGTTGCGCAGTTCGTACCACCAAATTCCCGGAACCACGGCACCTCGCTCCAGCGTGAGTTCCATGGCTTGCTCCGCCAACGGATGGCGTTCATCAGCCATGCACCAAGCCAGGACGATCGAGTTGTCCAGAACCAGAGCGCTCAAAAGCGATGGCCTTCGTGGATGCTGTCGATCAGCTCCGCCACCGACACGCGTGCCAGCCGCGAGCGGCGCTCCCGTATCCGCTGGGCCGCGGACCGGGCTCGGTCCTGGCTGTCCTGCTCCATCGGCACAAGCCGAGCAATGGGGCGCCCATGCCGGGTGATGGTGAGGCTCTCACCCCGCGCCACCCTGTCTAGCAGTCGAGGCAGATGGGTCTTGGCCTCATAGGAGCCGATGCTCTCCATGTTCAGATGCTTCAGACTAGATCGATTCGACTAGTCTAATGATTTCGGCGAATGGGTCAACCATATGCGCGTCCAGCAGCGCGGTCTTGCCGACTCCGGGCGCCACGGTCACCAATTGATTCGGAGGGCCTGAACATCACCATGCGTGACTCAGCAGGCACCGCTGGGGCTCAAGAGAGGCGTCTGAGGATCGCATTCCGCCAAGTTGGCCTAGCGGCGATGTGCGCTAGTCCACTACTTCGTATTCGTTCGGAAGGTTCTTGGGCTCATACTTGTTGTCGGGATTGTCCATGCGCTGGATGACGCTATTGTGGAGCCGCGCACCTTCAGGAATTTCTCGCGCCTTGCGCCCACGAAATTGCCAGAACCCAGTATCGGAGCGATGAGCCTTCGCGTGCGGATTGGGACGCAATCGTTGCTCTGTTGGCATCGTGAGGCGAAGCTCGCGGGCTTGGGCTTTGCGAAGCATCCAGCGCAATGCGATGTTCGAAAGGCCCCGGTCTTCGTACCAACCGCCCACATC
This sequence comes from uncultured Pseudomonadales bacterium, assembly GCA_964598305.1. Lineage (GTDB taxonomy): Bacteria > Pseudomonadota > Gammaproteobacteria > Pseudomonadales > Azotimanducaceae > Azophilus. The sequence continues at coordinate 23,604 of CAZRBP010000036.1, forward strand.
GGAATGGACGCCAGCGAACCAGACCTGTTCGATCGTCTGCTCTGGAGTAGCCCTTGCTTCGTCCCAAGGGCTCGGCAAGAAGTCCTTGCGCCTCTCGTCAATGGCGATGGCGTGATATCCGAATTTGACATCGGGATTGAGGGTCGCGTCGTGGAAACGCTTGCCCGCGTTCATGGCCAAGGACTCGACCGTGTCCCAAACGCCGATGAAGTGAATTGGGCAACGCTGCCCGAATGCGCCGCGGAAGCCGGTTGCCACGGCCGCGTTGTCGCCGATGTTGTAGATCTTCGACGCGTATTCGACCAAGTTCCCATGACCCGCCCGGAGCAGGCCGCACTTGAAGACCATGCCAGCGAGCGAACGCACGGTGAAGGCGCCGCGGCTGAACCCGAACAGGTAGATGCGGTCTCCTTCCTCGTAGTGGTCGGCGAGGTAGCGGTAAGCGTCCTCCACGTTCGTCTGCAACCCGTATCCGGTGGCCTTGTCCCCCATTGCACGGATTGTCCCGCTCTCCTCGTTGTACTCCCAGCCGCCCGTGCCGACTCCCGGATCGTAATACGCGATCTGGTCAGCGCTTTTCTCAAGTGCAAGGTAGGTCTCGACGACGTTGGTGTTGTTCTGACCGAATTCGTTGCCGGTGCCGTCGCAGCAAATGACAATGTTCTTCATTGGTGTTTTTTTGTTCCCAAAGAGGAAGCGAGTGTAGGCAATAGGAGCGACTTTGGTCTAGCCGGAGCCTGCCTGCTGATCGACGGCCAGCCGCTGCCGCGGGTGCCGAGGCACAAGGCCCCTCCAACTCGCATACCTTGTGAACTCCCACAAAGGGTATTGACTTACCCCGGTAATATGCTCAGGCTTGCCAAGCCCAATTGACCAAGCGAGGCACACCGTGACGCCCATCGAATCGAGAATCACTTCCCAAGGCCAGATATCCATACCAGTGCGCATCCGGCAAAAGCTGGGGCTGGGCCCAGGGTCTAAGGTGGAATGGTGCGAGAGGGGAGAGGAAGTGGTTGTTCGGCGGGCGACCACATACAGCTCGCAAGACATCCACGACGCGCTGTTCGATGCGCCTCCCCGGCACCGCACCGTCGCCGAGATGGATGAGGGCATTGTCGAGCACCTGCGCAAGAAACATGCGCGCCGTTGACACCAATGTGCTGGTCCGGTTGATCGTTCGCGATGATCCAGACCAGGTCCAAAGGGCTGAGGCCTTCATAGCGCCCGGTGCATGGATTTCTCACTTGGTGCTCGCCGAGGCCGTTTGGGTTCTGGGATCCGTTTACAACTTGAGCGCCAACGGCATCGCCACAGTGGTCGGGATGTTGATGGAGCACGACCAGCTCGCTTTGCAAGACCGTGACGTGGTGGAGAAGGCCCTTCGGGACTTCAAGAAACACCCCTCCATCGGATTTGCGGATTGCCTGATCGTGCAAATTGCCCGCAAACTGGGTCATCGCCCAATTGGAACATTCGACAAGTCGATGTCCCGCCTTGACGACGTCAGTCGCCTGTAAGGAACGTTGCAGCATCTGCAATCGGTGGTTTGAAATTCGTTCCCTACGCGGTCATTCGACGGTCATGCAACTCGCGCCACTGGCCGTGGCGGCCTGACTCAGCCGTCGGTCGAGGGATGCCAAGGGCAGGCCGCGCCGCAAGGCAAGTTCCAAATAGGCCGCATCGTAAACGGAGAGTTCGTGCCGCCGGGCCAGCCCAAGCACGGTGGGCGTATCGTGCTGAGCATCGGCAGCGATGTTCATTTCGTCCAGATCGGCCAGAGTGGCCCGGGTGTCTTCGGCACTGAGCCGGCCGCGCCTCTCATTGACGATCAACGCGTTGCGCAGTTCGTACCACCAAATTCCCGGAACCACGGCACCTCGCTCCAGCGTGAGTTCCATGGCTTGCTCCGCCAACGGATGGCGTTCATCAGCCATGCACCAAGCCAGGACGATCGAGTTGTCCAGAACCAGAACACTCAAAAGCGGTGGCCTTCGTGGATGCTGTCGATCAGCTCCGCCACCGACACGCGCGTCAGCCGCGAGCGGCGCTCCCGTATCCGCTGGGCCGCGGACCGGGCACGGTCCTGGCTGTCCTGCTCCATCGGCACAAGCCGAGCAACGGGGCGCCCATGCCGCGTGATGGTGAGGCTCTCGCCCCGCGCCACCCTGTCCAGCAGCCGAGGCAGATGGGTTTTGGCCTCATAGGAGCCGATGCTTTCCATGTTCAGATGTTCCAGACTAGATCGATTCGACTAGTCTAATACACTCGCTGAATGGGTCAACTATAGGGATACAGGGACACACAAGTTCGGTCTCACAACTAACAACACGGCGATATTGAAGGCATCCGTTCCCCACTCCCTCTGCCGCAGGCGCCATGATATACTTTCTCAAAATGTATATCTAAG
>CAZRBP010000037.1:0-25895 GCA_964598305.1 uncultured Pseudomonadales bacterium
AACTGCGGCTGCAAATCGTCGATGACGGCGGCGGCCTCGTCTTTGCAGGCGAACCCAGCACCTTCCACCTGCTCAGGCATTCCAAACTGCACCCGCGCCCGGCGGCCAGTCCGTAGGATCTCTCCAAGGCACCCTTCGGTAGGACGCAGGTCAACGGCGCTCTGCCGAGCGCCGTTCCGAGGGCGAGTCGCCCTCGCTCCGGGGAACGCAGTGGTCATTCGCACCATTTTGGTGCAATATGAGCCGCTAACGGCATCCGTTCGGTCGAAAAGTTGGACCGAATCTTGCTCGCCGAATCAGCGTGAACCCTTTGATCGCAGAAGAATCGGCCACCGCGCAGGCGGAACTTGCATACAAGGCGCTGGAGCACCAGCCCAGCGCCATCCTGGTGATATCGTCGGCGCAAGTGCTCAAGCTGCTCAATCCCGCTGCCGAAGCCTTGTTCGGCGTCAGCGGCGGGCGGGTGCTGGGCAAGCCGTTGAGCGCCCTGATCCGCAACACCGATGCGGTGCTGGAAGTCCTTGGAAAATCAGCGGCGCCGGGACAGTCATTCACCCTGCGCCAGCAAAGCCTGCAGGTGGCCGGTGGCCGCACCCTCACGGTCGACCTGACCTGCGCCACCTTCGACGGCGGCACCGACTGGGTGATCGAGGCGCAGCCCCTCGACCGGCTGCAGCGCATCAACCACGACGACCGGCTCATCAACATTCAGGAGACCACCGCCAGCCTCGTCCGCGGCTTGGCGCATGAGGTGAAAAATCCCCTCGGCGGCATTCGCGGCGCGGCGCAACTGCTCGGCCACGAGCTGCGCCGGCCCGAGTTCGCCGAGTACACCGAGGTGATCATCCGCGAGTGCGACCGCCTCACGGAGTTGGTGGACCGCATGCTCGGCCCCAGCCGCCCGCTCAACATCACCCAAGTCAACGTGCACCAAGCCTTGGAGCACGTCGCCCGGGTGGCCGTGGAAAGCGTTGCCAACAACCAGGTGCGCCTGAAGCGGGACTACGATCCAAGCCTGCCAATGGTTGACGCCGACGAAGACCAGCTCATTCAAGCCCTGCTCAACATCGTCAGCAACGCCTGCATCGCCCTTGATGAAGCGAAGGACGCCGAGATCACCCTGCGCACCCGGCCGCTGCGTCAGTTCACCATCCACGGGCGGCTGCATCGGTTGGTGGTCAGCATCGAAGTGCAGGACAACGGGCCCGGCATACCCGATGAACTGCTCGACCGAATGTTCTATCCGATGATCAGCGGCCGGGCCAGTGGCTCGGGGCTGGGCCTTGCCATCACCCAAGCCATCGTGCGGCGCCACCACGGCATGATCGAGTGCGAGAGCCGTCCCGGAAAGACGTTCTTCGCCGTCATTCTGCCCCTAACCTACGAACAGGAGAACTGCGCGTGAACAGCGGCAAGGCGCCTACGGTGTGGATTGTCGATGACGACCGATCGATCCGTTGGGTGCTCGAGAAGGCCATGACCCGGGCCGGCATCGCCAATGCCTCATTCGCCAGCGCCGACGAGGCCTTGGCCTCCGGGCAGCGCCCGATGGCGGTTCTCAGCGACATCCGCATGCCCGGGACCGACGGACTCGACTTTCTTGACGCGCTACGGGAAAAGGAACCCGACCTGCCGGTCATCATCATGACCGCCCACTCCGATCTCGACAGCGCCGTCTCCTCCTACCATCGGGGCGCCTTCGAGTACCTGCCCAAGCCCTTCGACATCGATGAGGCGGTGGCCGTGGTCCAGCGGGCAGTGGCCCGCGCCGAGCGCCAGGCGGTCCGCAGCCCCCAAGCGGCGTCCTCGGACCAGGAAATCCTCGGCCAAGCCCCGGCCATGCAGGAGGTGTTTCGCGCCATCGGCAGGCTGTCCGCCTCCAACGTCACTGTGCTGATCAACGGTCCATCGGGCTCCGGCAAGGAGCTCGTGGCCAACGCCCTGCACCGGCACAGCCCCCGTTCCGAGCAGCCCTTCGTGGCCTTGAACGTCTCCGCCATCCCCAATGAACTGGTCGAATCGGAACTCTTCGGCCACGAAAAGGGCGCCTTCACTGGCGCCGCCAGCCGACGGGTCGGCCGCTTCGAACAGGCCGACGGCGGCACCCTGTTTCTGGACGAAATCGGCGACATGCCCTCAGAGAGCCAGATTCGCCTGCTGCGGGTGCTGGCCGAAGGGGAGTTCTACCGGGTCGGCGGACACAACCCCGTGCAGGTGGATGTGCGCATCATCACCGCCACCCATCAGCACTTGGAGCAGCGGGTGGAGGACGGCGCTTTCCGCGAGGACCTGTTCCACCGGTTAAACGTCATCCGGGTGCATGTCCCGGCACTGGCCGAGCGCCGGGAGGACATTCCCCTGCTCGCCAACCACTTTCTGCAGCGGGCCACCAGCGAACTCGGCGAAGCGCCCAAGGTGTTTGACCCGACCACCCTCGAAACCCTTTCCGCGTTGCCGTGGCCCGGCAACGTGCGCCAGTTGGAGAACACCTGCCGCTGGCTGGCGGTCATGGTGGCCGGCCCCGTGGTGCTGGTCGATGACCTGCCACCGGAACTGAAGGAGGCACCACCGCCTTCCGAGGCTGGCAACTGGGAGGAAGCGCTGGCCAAGTGGGCCGGCAAGGCGCTGGCCAAGGAGGACGCGCAGCCCTTGCTGAAGCACGCCTTGCCGGCCTTTGAGCGCACCTTGATCAAGGCAGCGCTGGCGCGCACCGCTGGACGGCGGGTGGAGGCGGCGGAGCGCCTTGGCTGGGGCCGCAACACCCTGACCCGAAAGATCGCCGAACTCCGTTTGAACGAGATTTAGGCCCGAATCAATGGGCGGTTTGCTGCTCCTGCTGGCGAACCGCCTCGGCATACAGCGCTTCGAAGTTCACCGGCGCCAGATGCAAGGCCGGAAACCCGCCCTTGAGCGTTAGATTGTCGACCGCCTCACGCGCATAGGGATACAGCGTGGTGGGGCAGAGGGTGCCGAGCACCCTTCTCAGGGTCTCACCCTCGACGCCCTCGATGTGGAACAGGCCCGCCTGCTGCACCTCGACGATGAAGGCGGTCGCCTCCTCCCCAAGCTTGGCGCTCAGGCCGATGGTGAGCACCACTTCGAAGCGGGTGTCCTCCACCCGGTTGGACTTGGTGTTGATGTCGGCCTGAACCTCGGGCGTCCAGTTCTCCGCGAAGATGCCAGGGCTTTTTGGCGACTCCCAGGAAGCGTCCTTCAAGTAAATCCGTTCCAGGCGCACCTGCGCCGTCGGCTGCTCGCTCATGACTTCACCACTGGCAGGCTCTCGTTGCGCCACCCGGTCACCCCGCCTGTGAGCCGCACGACGTTCTGAAATCCATGCTTGCGCAGCACCACGCCGGCGCTGCCTGAGTGCTGACCCATCTTGCAGGCCACCACCACGGGCCGGTCCTTGTGCTTGTTGAGTTCATCCAGGCGGCTGTCCAACGCCGAGAAGGGGATGTTGACCGCATCGACGATATGGCCGGCGTCGAACTCCTTCTTGTCCCGCACGTCCAGCACCAGCGCCCCTTCGCGGTTCACCATGTCCACCAGTTGCTGCGCCGAAACCGAACGTCCGCCACGCCGCACTTCGTTGCGCACGAACAGGGCCAGCAGCACCACGAAGGCACCGCACAAAAGCGGATGGTTGGCAATGAACTCGAAGACTTGGTCCATGGAAATCGGGGTAGGGCCGGGGGATGGCAAACGGTGCAATTATACAGTCAAGTTTCAACCGACGCCGCTGGCGGATATCATGCCGCCTGCTCATGGAATCCGCTGCCGACATCCAATCCGCCAAACTGATCCTCGTCATTCTCGACGGCTTCGGCCATCGGGAGGACGCGGCGGACAACGCCATCGCCGTGGCGCACACGCCCAATTGGGATGGCTTCCTGGCCCGCTGCCCGCACACCCTGCTTTCCGGCTCCGGCGTGGATGTGGGGCTCCCAGAGGGCCAGATGGGCAATTCCGAAGTCGGCCACATGGTCATCGGCGCCGGGCGGGTCGTTCACCAGGACTTGGCGCGCATCAACCAAGCCATGGAGCGCGGCGAATTCGAACGCAACGCCCATCTCAATGCACTCATTGAAGGGCTGCGGAAAACCGGCGGCGCCCTGCACGTGCTCGGCCTGCTTTCCCCCGGCGGCGTCCATTCCCATGAGCAGCAGATTTTCCAACTCATCCGCACCGCCCACGACAAGGGTGCTACGCCCATCCACCTGCACGCCTTTCTCGACGGGCGGGACACTCCACCCGCCAGCGCAGCCGCCTCCTTGGAACAAGCCGACGCCCTGTTCCACGCACTCGGCGCCGGCGGGGTGACCTCCATCTGCGGGCGTTACTTCGCCATGGACCGGGACCAGCGCTGGCAGCGAACCGAACGGGCCTTCAAGCTGATCGTTCACGGCGAGGCCCCGTTCCACGCGGCCAGCGCCCAAGCCGCCCTGCAACTCGCCTACGAGCGGGGTGAAACCGATGAGTTTGTCCAGCCCACGGCGGTGCGCACCCCCGGGGGGCCAGTGCCCGCCCTAACCAAAAACGATGCGGTCCTGTTCGCGAACTTCCGCGCCGACCGGGCTCGGCAATTGAGCCGGGCGCTGATGCAGGCGGAATTCGACCAATTCCCACGCCACCGATTCACCCCGGTTAAGAACGGCGCCACCCTGACCCGCTACGCCGAAGACCTTGAGGTGCCCTGCCTGTTTGAGCCGGCGGTGCTGGCCAACACCTTCGGAGAGCACCTCTCGAAGCTCGGCAAGCGGCAACTGCGGGCCGCGGAGACCGAAAAGTACGCCCATGTGACCTTTTTCTTCTCCGGAGGTCGCGAGCAACCCTTTCCGGGCGAAGAACGGCTGCTCGTGCCAAGCCCCGAAGTCGCCACCTACGATTTGAAGCCGGAAATGAGCGCCGCCGAGCTGACTGCAGGCCTCATTGAAGCGCTCCGCTCGGAACGTTTCGACGCCATCGTCTGCAACTACGCCAACGGCGACATGGTGGGGCATACCGGCCAATTCGATGCCGCAGTGGCCGCGGTGGAAACCCTGGACCAGTGTCTCGGCCAATTGGCCGCAGTGGCCGCCGAACGCGGTTGGCGCATGCTCATCACCGCTGACCACGGCAACGTGGAGCGCATGCGCGATGCCGCCACGGCCCAGCCCCACACCGCCCACACCACCCAAGCAGTGCCCTTGGTGTACCTCGGCGATGGTGCGCCGTCGCTGGCTGGCGGCGGCACCTTGGCCGACGTCGCGCCCACTGCCCTCAACCTGATGGGCATCGGGCCACCCCCGGAAATGACGGGCCGTACGCTGACGCACGGATGACAATTCGCGGACGAAGCGGCCTCTGGCCGCTGTTGCTCGCCCTCGCGGTCAACGTGGCGGTGGCCGCCGACGAGGGAACCCAAGCCAAGGCGAAGCTGGAGTCCGTTTTGGTCGAACTCAACGACCTCGAATCCTGGCTTTCCGACGCCGAGCGCCGCCGCCTGCGCTGGCTAAGGGACGTGCAGGCCCGGGATGGCGCCGTCGCCCAAATGAGCGCCGCCGTTCGAGCCGGCGAAACCGCCCTAGCGAACATCCAGGACGCGATGGCCAGCCTGCAGGCCGAGCAAGAGCGCCGGAACGCGCAACGTGAGGAGGAGGTGCGCCGCTTGGCCAAGCACCTCGCCGCCGCCTATCGGCTGAGCGGCGAGCAATTCATCAAGCTGGTGTTCAACCAGCAATCCGCCGCAACCTTGGAACGCATCGTGGTCTATCACCGTTTCGTCGCCGATGCGCGCGCTCAGGTGCTCGACGGCTTGCGCCAATTGGCGCTGGACATCAAGCGCAACGGCCAAGCCCTGAAGACCCAACAAGCAGCCGAACGCCGGGACTTGGAGAACCTGCGCGCTCGCCGGCAAGCGCTACGCTCGGAACGCCAAGCCCGCAGCGCCCTGATCGCCGCACTCGACCAGGAGTTCGAGGACAAGGAAAACCGCCGCAGCCGACTGCTGGCCGACCGGCAGCGGCTGCAGAAGCTCATCGATCAAATCGAACGGCGCACCATTCCCGGGGTGGGCCGTTTCACCGCCCGCAAGGGCAGTCTCGCATGGCCTGTGCGCGGTGAGCTCGCCGGACGCTTCGGCCAGCCCCGGGCCGATGGCGACACGGCTTGGCAAGGGCTGCTGCTGAACGCGCCAACCGGCACCGACGTCGCTGCGGTCCACGGCGGGCGCGTGGTGTTCGCCGATTGGCTGCGCGGCTTCGGGCACATGGCCATCATCGACCACGGCGACGGCTACATGACCCTCTATGGCCATGCCGACCAGTTGACCAAGAAGGTCAATGACCTGGTCGAAGCCGGCGAGATCATCGCCCGCGCCGGCCAGAGCGGGGGCGCGACGGCGAGCGGCATCTACTTCGAATTGCGCCACAAGGGCCAAGCGGTCGACCCCTGGCAGTGGCTGACGCCACCGTGATCCTGCGCCCCCTCGTGCACTTGGGCGTTCTCGTCAGCATCGTGACCGGCGTGGCGCTTGGGGTGGTCGCCTATCGGGCGCTGTCCGGCACCAGCCTCCTCCCCAATCGACTCGTCAGCGAGGCCGCTCGCCAAATCAACGCCAACTACGTCGAAAAGGTGAGCCACGAACAACTCGCCACCGATGCCCTGCGCGGCATGCTGCGCGGGCTGGACCGCCACTCCCGCTTTCTGGACCGGGACGCCTTCGAGAGCCTGCAGGCGGATGCCGATGGCTGGTTCGGCGGCATCGGCGCCGAGTTGGCCTTGGCGGGGGGCTACTTCACTGTCGCTTCCACCCTTGATGATTCCCCCGCCACCCGGGCCGGACTGGTGCCCGGCGATCGGATCACCTCGATCGACGGGACATCGTTGAAAGGCAAGCGCCTGAAATGGGTTGTGAGCAGCCTGCGCGGATCGCCAAGCACGGCGGTGCATCTGCGGGTGCAGCGCGGCGACGAACGATTCGGCCTTGATCTCAAGCGCGCCTTGATCGCCGCGCCCACCGTCCGGAGGAACTGGCTCGAGGCGGGCTACGCCTACGTCCGCATCACCGGATTCAACAAGCGGACCGGCAGCGAATTTCAAGACGCCTTGGCCACCTTGGCGGCGGCAAGCCCGATTGCCGGCCTAGTCCTCGATGTGCGCGGCAACACCGGCGGCATCCTGCCCGCTTCCGTGGACGTTGCCGGTGCCCTGCTCGACGGCGGTGTGGTCACCACCATGCAGAGCCGGCCGCCGGTCCCCCGCCAAACCTACCGCGCCCCGCCGGGCGACGCGCTGAGCGGCGCTCCCGTGGTGGTGCTGATCGACAGGAGGGCCGCCTCGGCTTCGGAAATCGTCGCCGGGGCGCTTAAGGACCATGGACGCGCCATCCTGCTCGGCGAGACCAGTTTCGGCAAGGGCACCGTGCAGTCCCTAGTGCCGCTGTCGGGCGCCCAAGGCCTCAAACTGACCACCGGCCACTACTTCACCCCCAACGGCGATTCCATCCACGATGCGGGCATCAAGCCCGACGTGGAAGCGAACCCTGCCGACACCGAAGCGCTGCTGGCGCAGGCCCTTGAGATGCTGAAGGATAATTCCGAGGCGAAATCGCCGCTGGCCTCAGCAAGGTAGGCCCTCAAGCATCAAGCAGCGCTTGGCCTTGTTGAAAGTCCAACGTGCCGGCATAGATGGCGCGTCCGGTTATGGCGCCTAACAGCAGGTTGCCGGCTTTTTTGTCGGCGGCCCTCAGCGCGGCCAGGTCGTCGAGATCGTTGAGGCCTCCGGAGGCGATTACGGGGGTGGACAAGGCGGCGGCCAGCCCCAGCGTGGCGTCGGCGTTGATGCCGCTCTGCATGCCGTCGCGCTCGATGTCCGTGTACACGATGCCGGCCAAGGGCAGGTCATCCGCAGCCTGGGCCAATTCAAGCACTGAAGCCTCGGTGGTGATGTCCCAGCCATCCGTCGCCGCCCATTCGCCTCGGGCGTCGAGACCAAACAAAACCTGGTTCGGAAAGCGCTCCGCCAAGCGCTTCAGGAAGTCGAAATCGCGCACCGCCGCGGTGCCGACGATGATCGCCGCCACACCCGCTTCGAGATAGGCGGCAGCCGTGTCGAGGGACCGGATGCCGCCGCCGACTTGCACCGGCACGGCGCCCGCCCGGCGAACGATTTCGGCAATGCAGCCCTGATTGCGCGGCTCCCCGGCAAAAGCCGCATCGAGATCGACCACGTGCAGCCGTCGGCAGCCTGCTTCAAGCCAGTGCGCCGCCATGGCTGCGGGATCGTCGGAATACCGGGTGGCGTCGCTCATGCGCCCCTGCTTGAGGCGTACGCACTGCCCATCCTTGAGATCGATGGCCGGGATCAGCAGCATGACGAGGCTGCGCTCGGCAAAGCTAGAGCGACCCCTTGGTGGACGGCACTTCGCCGGCGCTGCGGGGATCCCGGGCGACGGCCATGCGCAGCGCCCGGCCAAAGGCCTTGAACAAGGTCTCCGCCTGGTGGTGGGCGTTGGCGCCGCGCAGATTGTCCAGATGCAGGGTGACTTGGGCGTGGTTGACGAACCCCTGAAAGAATTCGCGCAGCAGGTCAACGTCAAAATCGCCGATGCGGGGCCGCACGAAGGCGCAGTGGTATTCCAGCCCCGGCCGCCCGGAGAGATCGACCACCGCCCGCGACAGGGCCTCATCGAGCGGCACACAGGCATGGCCGTAGCGCCAAACGCCCTGCTTCTCGCCCACGGCCTGGGCAAGCGCCTGGCCGAAGACGATGCCCACGTCCTCCACCGTGTGGTGCGCATCAACTTCCAAGTCGCCTTCGGCACGCACTTGCAAATCGATTCGTCCGTGCCGCGCCACCTGGGCCAGCATGTGCTCGAAGAACGGCAGCCCGGTGGCCAGCGCGCAATCGCCCTCCCCATCCAGGTTCAGGGACAGCGCGATGCGGGTTTCCCGGGTGTTGCGGGTGACTTCTGCGGTGCGGGCGGATTCCATGGCGGCGCAATTATAGGTGAAAAAACGCCCGCCTTCGTTTGCGAGCCCACCAGTTGGCCCCGAAAAACGCCACGAAAAGCGACCAGTAGAACCAGCCGGCCAATCCATACTCATCGTTCGGGTTGACCATCGCAATTAGGCTGGACACCAAGCCGATGCCGCCGACCGAGGTCCACAGGACCATGCTCCGCACGGTTTCGAACCGCTCAACTTCGTTGAGTTCCAGCACCTTGCGCCGCCGCCAAGCGTACGCATACAGCCCTAGGATGATCCCTGACAGGGCACCGAACGCCAAGCCGTAGAACACGAAGATGGTGGCAACCTGGGTCGCCGACACGTCAAAGGCGGGGGGTACCCAGCCGCCCGTGACCAGGCCGAAGCCCAACGACATGACCACCCGCAGGGGATAGACCAGCACCAGAATGCCGGCAATCAAGAGCACGGTGAGCCACAAGGACACCAGATCATCCAAGCCGTAGAGGCGGCTCCACTTGTGATGGCCGATCCAGAACATGATCATCTGCGCTAGGCAGGCGAAGAAGATCGGCACGGACTTCAGGGCGGTTTGGAATTCGTCGTAGCTCGACGGCACGTCGTCAACCGAAATCACCAACAGGGTGACCGCAAAGGCGAAAGCCGCATCGGCAAAGGTCTCCAGCCGCGTCATCGACGCGCCGCGAATGCGAAAGCCCTTTTCGACCGGCAACTCATCCAAGTTCATCGCTCAGTCTCCCCAACCCGGCTTGGATATTGTTAGTGTGGCAAATTGTCGGTGCGTGCCCGTCGGCCGAGGTAGCCGCCGTGGTGGCGCAGCCCGTAGTCCTCGCGGGTGACACCCTTGACCTCCAAAAGCGCCAGGGCCAAGGCGTCGGTGATGGCCAGCATGACCGCGGTGCTGGCGCTCGGCGTCAGGCCCAGGGGACAGGGCTCCTCGATCACGCCCATGTCCAGAATCAAGTCGGAGAGTGCGCGCAGATCGGAGTCCGGATGCGAGGTGATGCCAATGACGGTGGCAACGCCAATGTGGCGCGCCAGTTCCAGCATCTCCAGCACTTCACGGCTCTTGCCGCTGGTCGATAGCGCGACCATCAGGTCGTTCGAGCCGACCAGGCCGAGATCGCCATGGGCGGCTTCCGCCGGATGAATGAAGTCCGCCGGGGTGGCGGTGGAGCACAGGGTGGCGGCGAATTTGCGGGCGATGTGCCCGGCCTTGCCGATGCCGGTGGTCAACACCTTGCCCCGGCAAGACGCCAAGGCCTGCACGGCTTCGACGAACTCATTGTCCACGGCCACGGCGTGGATGGCGTCGGCCTCCGCCCGCAACACGGCGCGCATGCGTTCCTGAACGTTCATCTTTCCATGGTGTCATGAAGGTGGAGGATTGCAACCGGCTGGAATAGGCTTTAGCGATGAACGAGTTGCTCCTCGCGCCTCGGCCCCAACGGGCACAGCTCTCCGCCGAGCGGGCGCAAGCCGGACTGCTCCAACACCAAGGGCCAGTCAGCGCGCCGCTCGCCGCGGCGCTGGACCGGGCCAACGGCTGGCTCAAGGGGCAAAGCGAGGCCACCGTGCCGGTTCGCTTTGAAGTGGATGACCAAAGCGAGGCACCGCCCTTACTGGACAACGACGAAGGCTACCGGTTGCACCTGTCGAACGACGGCGTGCGCGTCAGCGCCCCGCGCTTGGCCGGTGCCCGGCACGCGCTGACCACGCTGGTTCAGATCAGCAACCATTGCGGCCATCTGCCGCTCGGACACATTGAGGACGCACCGAGCTTTCCGTGGCGCGGTCTGATGCTGGATCCAGCCCGGCGCTTCCTCAGCTTGGACGCCCTGCTCGCCACGCTGGACGCGATGGCGCTGTGCAAGCTGAATGTGCTGCATCTGCACCTGACCGACGACCAAGGCTTCCGCTTCCAGAGCCGCGCCTACCCCTTGCTTGCCAGCGCCGAAAGCTACAGCCGCGAGGAGCTGCGCACACTGGTGGCAGCGGCGGCCGACCGCAGCATCCGCATCATTCCCGAACTAGACCTGCCCGGCCACGCAACCAGTTGGCTGTGTGCCCATCCCGAATGGGGGCCGCGGCGCTCCCCGGTGGCGCCGAGCAACCGCTTCGGCGTTCACGAAGCGGTTTTGAATCCCATCGACCCAGCGGTGCTCAGAGCAGTGGACACCCTGATCGGCGAACTCGCCGAGGTCTTTCCCGACCCCTTCATCCATATCGGCGGCGATGAGGTGAACCCCACTTGGTGGAACGAGAGCGCCGAAATCTCGTCCTACATGGCGAACCAAGGCGTGGACGGCCCCACCGCCCTCCAAGCGCTATTCAACCAGCGCCTGGCGGAGTTCGCCGCCCGGCACGGTAAGCGGATCATCGGCTGGGACGAGGCGCTTGACGGGGGTGCCCCGGACGGCATGGTGGTGCAAAGCTGGCGCGGCGCCACCGCCCGGAACCGGGCACTGGCTGCAGGCCACGACTGCGTGCTGTCCTCCGGATACTACTTGGACCTTTTCTATCCGGCGGACGTGCATCACGCCTACGCTCCGGGCGCATCCGAAGAGGAGCTGCTGGCCCTTGAGGACGCCCTGCTCGAGGACCCCCGCTTCGATCACGTCGCTGCGGGCCTGAAGCGGACCCAGGGCTGGCGTCGGCCAGCACCTGCCCCTGGCGCCGGCCGGATGCTGGGCGGCGAAGCCTGCCTGTGGTCAGAGCTGGTGAACGAGGAGTTGCTGCCGGTGCGCCTCTGGTCTCGCATGGCTGCAATTGCGGACCGCTTCTGGTCCAACCAGCCCCCGCCCGGCGATTTCGGCCGCTGGCTTGAAGCGTCCCTGAGCCACCTCGCCGCCGCAGGCGTGGTCGATGTCCAGCACACCAGCCGCTCTTTGCTACGGCGCTTCGGGGTCAAGGAGGGCCACTTGCCTGCCGTAGCCCTGCTGGAGCCGATCAAGTGGTACGGACGACTGCTGGGACAGGCCGCCTTGGAGGCTCGATTGAGCGGACAGGAAATGCCGCAGTCCAGGCCCTATGGCACCGACACGCCCTTGAACCGCCCAGTGGATGCGCTGCTCCCGGAGAGCATTGCCGCCCGGCGCTTCGGGGACTTGCTGGCAGCGGGCGGCCCAGCACTGATCAACGAATGCACCCGGTTGCTCGATGTTTGCGCTTCGGAGGACTTCATCCCCGAACTGACGGCGCCGATTGCCAACCTCCGATTGATTCTCCAAACCGTCGTCGAAGTGGCGAGCGGAAGGCTCAGCCAAGCGGAAGCCAGCCCCCGCATCGCCGAAGCCAGTGCGCCCGCCGGAGAGTACATCATCGCCATCGCACCCCAAGCGCAGGCATGGCTGCAAGCGCAATGACCGAAGCGGCAGCAGCCCTCGCCGAGGGCTGGGGAATGCAGGCCACGCTCTCGCCCTTGGGCAGCGGCCGCATCAACGACAGCTACTTAGCGCAAAGCGGTGCCGACCGCTGGGTGCTGCAGCGCATCAACCGCTTCGTGTTCCGCAAACCGGACCTGTTGATGGACAACGTCGCCCGCGCCTCCGCCCATCTCAACGCCAAGCACCCGGGCTGGACACCCACACTCATTGCGACCCGCGACGGCGCCAACCATGCGCAACTCGACAGCGGCATCTGGCGCCTCTGGTCCTACGCCGACGGGCGCTCCCTGTCGAAGCTGGACAACGACCATCAGGCCGAAGCGGCCGGACGAGCCCTCGGCCAGACTCACCGCTGGCTTGCGGATCTGCCCGGCCCCAGGCTCGACGCGGCCATACCCGGCCATCTGCAACTCGACCGCTGCCTCGCCGACTTCGACGCTTGCGAGGGTGCGCAGCCGCGACTGGTTGACTTCATCGATGCCCGCCGCGACCTGGCCACACGCTTTCGTGAACGCACCGGAACCATCCACGGCGACGGCCATCTCGACAACCTTCTATTCGGCGAGGACGGCACCGTCATCGCAGTGCTCGACCTCGACACCGTGATGTGGGGCCATTGGGCTTGGGATTTCGGCGACCTAGTGCGTTCCGCGCTGGGCGGCCAGGCGTCGCCGACGCGGTTTGCAGCAGTGGCCAGCGGCTATCTGGATGCGGCCAAGGTGCGGGCCAAGGCCGAAGACTTGGTGATGGCTCCCCGCTACATCACCTTCATGATCGGCCTGCGCTACCTCACCGACCATCTGGACGGCGACCGTTACTTCAAGGTGGACTTCCAGGACGAGAACCGGCAGCGGGCGCTGGACCGGTTTCGCTTTCTGCAGGCGCTGGAAGCCGCGGAAGCGGCCTTCATCGACACGGCAGGTGCGCTAGTCGAAGCCCGTGGTCTTCAGGATGGCTTGGACGACGACGACGACCGTCACCACTAGCGTGACGCCAAACGTCGTCCACATGATGATGTACCGCCACGGGCTGCCCGGTTTGGATTCCGGTGCGCTGTCGGTCCGGCTTTCGGGGGAATCGTCCACGGCAGCGATTATATCGCGCCCCGTTCGCAGGCCAACAACAGCAGGACGGCAATGACCCAAGCCAGCCATGAAGCGGACCGGCTGCTGGCGGCCATCCAAGCGGAGGAGTCGCCGAACACGGCCAATCTGCGGCGCTTGCGGCGGGCGTCCTCAAAGCGGCTGCGGGACGCCGACGCCAGCACGGTGCTGGCCGTCGCCAAGACGCTGATCGACAACCACCGCCGCTGGCTCGGCTACGAACTGATCCACCACCACCCGACCACCCTCGCCTCCCTCGGACCGGCCGAAGTTGAAGCGCTGGGTGCCGGCATGGCCTCATGGAGCGAAGTGGACACCTTCTGCGCCTACGTCGCCGGCCCCTGTTGGGCAAAGCAACAGATCGACGACGAGGCCATCCTGCGCTGGTCGCAAAGCAACGACCGCTGGTGGCGCCGCGCCGCCCTAGTAGCCACCACCGCCCTCAACGTGCGCACCCGAGGCGGCACCGGCGATCCCCACCGCACCCTGATGATCGCCGAGCGGCTGTTGGCGGACCGCGATGACATGGTGGTCAAAGCCCTCTCCTGGGCCCTGCGCGAGCTCATCTATTGGAATCCCACCGTCGTGGCAGACTTCCTCGAACACCACGACCAAGCCCTAGCGCCCCGCGTCAAGCGGGAAGTGCGCAACAAGCTGGAAACGGGGCTGAAGAATCCAAAAGGCTGACGCAAAACATGTGCCGTGCATCGGGACTTATACATTTGACTCCCCCAAAATCAAGCATAAAGTGGCCTTCTCTTGATTTTCGGAACCGAGAAATGGTCAATCTCCATAGATATTTGGTGTTCTGCGTCGCGCTCTTATCCGTTGAAGTTACAGCCAGCGAGTGGAAACTGATTGAGCGCGAACACCAACAGTCTGTTGATCTGGAAATGCGGCATTCGGGTTCGACCGCTTCATTCAGTTGTATTCCATCGGAACCAAAGGGGTACCTCGCAAGCTATGCCGTGCCCGTTCCTAACACGTCCGCAACCATTGTCGGCTATATGGATGCCATCCATTGGCTACCGCGCATGTGGGCAGCCTCCAACACTGGGAAAGACTTTGTCGCATTGGGCAAATTCGTGGCGTCGGACGCCGCTCTTGAAACCGGTTTGGTACTTGACGTAATTGTCACTGTGCCATTGGCGAACTTTGTGGAGGCGTTTAAGGAGTTTGAGTCAGACTGCGAGAAACGGCGGGCAAGCCCCTAACTACTGAATCTCCAGGTGGATAAACAGCACTGGCGTCCTATTCCTGCCGAACTGTCTTGGCGCTATGACAAAAACGCGAAATACTACCCGTGGCAAGTGACCAACAAATGCGACCAGCAAGAAGTCGTAGCTGGCATGACCACTGAGGAATTGCGCCGCTACCTATCTGGAAAAACGGAAGAGCTCGATGCCCGCCGCATAAGGGTGTTTAAGCAACTCAATCGAGACAGTGAATTGGCCGAGAAACTGTTGAAGAAACAATTGTGCGACTGAGAGACCTTCCCGCCTATTCCTCGTTAAAGTCAACATGCTCCCTGCAATTTTCGATTGACATTGACACAGTTCCTTGCTTGGTCCTTGCCGTTCGCAGATTCCCGGGTCTCGTTCGCTTCCGTGGCTGCCCCACTCACAGCCAGCACCACGGACGGAGGGCCCTTGGGTACTTTGCGTTCGCGTAGGTGTCATTCCACAACTTTCCGTTTGCCTTCATGGCCCGTTCGATATTGTGGCGATCCACAAAACGCAGAGTTCGCTTTGCCTCGTTCAGGCCCGTCCTTGAACCGAGCAACGAGTTAAGTTCGTCGTCCAGCCATGACCAAGCCCGGCGATCCGCGCTTGCGCGGAACAGCTGCCATGCCGCATGGGCGTCCTCCGCCGTGGTCGCCTCGGCGAACTTCCGCAACCAAGCTGCAGCGAAGGCTTCCCGTTGACCGGCCATCCACCCGCCTTCCTCGATGCTGGGGCGTCCTCCTTCCGGCCACTTCCCCGACGCATCCACGTCGGGTCGCAACACCAACGGCGCGAGGAATGAGGAACGGCGCCGGTCAGATGGGCACGGCGAAAGGGAATCCTGTTCCAACTTGGCGGCAAGCCAATCCTCCCGTCCTCCCTCCCGTGCCGCAACGACATGGTCAATGAGTTCCCGATCAGTCGCGGCTTCATCGATCGCGCATTCAAGGGCTTCGTCCACCTCGCTGCTGGGGAGCGCAGCCCAGAGCGCGTGAATCAACCGATCCATGTCCCCAAACACCTTGAAGCTGACAGGTGTCAGGGACTTCCGCAGTGCTTTCCACAACGCCAAGGAACGGGGGTACCCGCGTTTCAGAAGGGCTTCGCACAACGCCACGAAGAACCCGGCCGCTAGATGCAAGCGCTGGATGAACTCCTCGGTTGCGGAGTCCATTCCCTTAAGCCACGACTCGATTCCTTCCGGGCAATGATCGAGCACGATGTCAAAGTCCTCCGGGACGATGTCCGCGAGGAGCAAGTGGGCCCCCGCGCGCCGCGCCTCCTCCACTTCCTCCACGTACTGCATCCCCAGAGTCTGGCGACGCTCTTCGTAGTTCTCACGACTCCGCCTTATGGACAGGGGCAGAACACCCTCCGTCTCCGGCTCCAAGACGTCCCCGATGGAGCAAAGGTGGTTTTCCATCGCTCCGCCTTGCTCCCGGTTGTGCGTGACCTCAACGCCCGGTTCCGGTGGGTTGACATCCATTGACAGGACGGACCCCATCAGTTCCACGCCGAAGCCTACCTCCTCCTTTTGGCGTTCCTCTTGCGAGAGAACTCGGAGAAGCCTCGCCGGCGCAATTCGGTGCGCGTACTCGCCAAACGGCGTTCCCCGGTTGGCCTCGCCCACCGCCAAGGAGCCGGCGACGTTTTCAATGTAAGGCCTGCATGGGGACCATGCCCACTCTTCCCGGACCAGCACCTCCCCCAGCTCGCGCGGAGCCTTGGCTGCCAGCAGCACCCACGCATGGAAGGGATCGTCCGCCCCATCCCGGAGGCCTAGGAAGGCGTCGAACGCCGAATGGCTCAACGCCACGTCGTGCGGAGCGAGCGCCGCCGCAAGCGTATCCAGCTTTGAGGAGTCATTGCGGTAACGGGCAACGAGTTGGTCGACGTCAGCCATGCTCGGCGTGCTGCACACAGCGGCCAGGGACCGATCAACCCCATCCAAGCCGGATTCCAGTATCCTGATGAGCTGCTTGGCTGGTGGCTCGCACTGAATCTCCAGGGTCAGCAAGCAGGCCCTTAACCAATTCTCCTGCGCACCATTCGGCTGGGCGGGCACGCTTTTCCTGAGCGCTTTAGCCGCAGCGCACTCCTTGGGCGTCGCGAGGAGCATCAGTCCTGGCGCAGCCAATGCCGCACCGTGCCTTGCGTCGCCCTTCCTCCCCGCATAGCTGCAAATCCGAGCCCTTTCGAGCGAGGCCAGCGCATGAGGAGCGCATCGCGCTAGACCCAGCGACAGTTCCTCCCAGTCTAGGTCGGCTGGTGACCTGTTCCGTCCCAAGTCCATCTCATCGAAGCTGTAGCCCGCAGTTGCCGTCGCAATCGACTTCACGAACTCAGGCGGCACTTCAAATTCCGGGTCGAGAAGGGCCTCTTTCGCCCGCTGAATCCGATGGCGCACATGGAGTAAATCGTCCCGCAGCACCTGAGCGGCGTGTCTCCTCTCCAAAATCAACCCGCTCCGCCCAGGGTCCCTCAGATAATCTGTCAGGTAGTGCTGCTCCCAAGCTTTTTCTGTGTGGATCAACCGCGCGTCCGCAACGTCATCTTCGTAGCCTGTCCAGCAGAGCAGGAGCGCTGCCATCCGGGTGTAGACGCCGGCATCTATCCCCTTCTCAGGATTCCCCGCCAGCTTGCGCAGCCTTTCCGCGCGGGATCGAAGCTCGACAGCCGTTTGTTCGGGATCGACCGCATTGACGACATTGAGCCACGACTGTTCAAACTGGGACTCGCCGGTTAGCCCGCATCGGGCGGCTGCCAGCTCGAAGTACTCACCAGCCGCGCGCAGCGGGCGGCCCTGCATCAATTGCGCCGCCACCACGGGCAGGTCATTGTCCGCGGCCTCAACGATGTTCAACTCGTGGCCCGCGACAGTCAGCCTTCCGACGTCGGCCGTGCCTGCGCGCCGAGCGAGCGTCTCGCGTCGCTGCGCTCTGTTAGCTCCCCAGCGTCCTTCGAGCGAGATCGCCCGCAACCATCCCGAAGCTCTTGCGGCAATCGCCGCCGCCACACCTGTAGTTTCGTTGCTCACCGACACCAAGGCGTTGATTGCAATGTAACGGGCCTGGCGGCGCGAGTGGCCTTCCGAGCGTTCCACCGCACTCAGCAAAGGCTCGATCAATCCTGGGGCGAACACTCGCAATTCCTCAATGTGATGCTCCCCAATGTTCTGGGTCTGCACCCACGATGTGCAAAGCGCGCTCAACACTTCGGCGGAAATCCCAGCTGGTGGCTGCATCGAGATCGTCACGGCTGCCCGCAGGATCTCCGCCCGCTGATCGAATCCCTCAATGGGGTCCAGAAATTGCGTCAGGGAGTTTTCCACGTTCCCGCCTGCCTTGACGGCTTGCTTTGCCAGAGCCAACCCCAGCGCGTGGTGCACGAACTTAGGGGCGAAGTCCACCTCGCCATCCGCGCTCAACACTCCAAAGATGCTGTCGATGACCGCTGACGTTCGCTGATGTATCTCATCGCGCTGGAGGCGCGGATCTTCCGCTAGGGCCGCAACGTCCTGAACGGTCGGTTGATCCTTCGGGTGAAGGTACTCATCAGCAAGGACGCAAAGAAACTGTCGCCAGCCCCCTTCGTTGAAGGCTCCGCCCGTTAACTCCGGAATGGCCTTCGCGCCGTGGGCCCAAAGCAGCCGATGGACGGTTACCTCTCCGACGTCACCCAGCTCATCACGAAGTCCGACGACCAGGTCGAACAGCCGCGGCACGGACGCAAGCTCGATCAGCTGGTCAGGCACGTCACCCCGTGACATGCCCTCGGATTCAAGCCTCCTGTCAAATTCGCCGCCCGGCGCAAGGTCGTATCGTCCCACCTCAATGCGACAGGTTCCTTCGAACGCCGCATCCAAGCGTCCCAGGGACTCTTCGAGGTACGCTTTACGCGCCGACAGCAGCAGTCGGACCCTCCCGCGGAAGCTCTCCTCAAGCAATTGGCTGAGGGCCCGTATCCAGTCGTAGCTCGGGACTTGGTTCAACCCGTCGACATAGAGAATGATTGCCGGACCTGCATCGACGGGACGCGCAAGCAGCCGCTCCAGTCGCCGCACCCAGCGCGAGGGATTCCCGAACGCGCCCGGATCGTGCTCGCGCAGCCGCCCGGCCAGAAACTCGATGAGATTCGCCCGGGTGGCAATTGGATTGCCCGCAACAGCGGTCGACGGCACTGCCACGACAATCGGAAGACGTTCCCGCCTCAGCTGAAGCCAGTCGAGCGAGACCCATGTCTTGCCCATGCCCTCTCGGCCAAACACTACCCCAGGCTCCTTCTGTCCCCCCTCAGCCCACCATTCGTCGATGCGGGCTATGACGGCCGAGCGCCGCACATGCTGGACGTCCATGGCGCCTCCGGCGACCATATGGCCGAACCTGGAGCGCGCCGCGTCCCGCGTCTCCCAAACGCCGGACAGCCAATTGTGACTCGACTCCCGCAAGTTCTCATATCCGATTGCCCAACCACGAAGCTCAGCCCTCAGGGACTCCACGGTTGGCTCCTGTTCAGGCAGCGACGCGATGTCGGTCAATACCTCACGGTGACCGCTGCCGACCTCCGACTCAAAGACGTCAGGATCGAACGCACATAGGGCGGCCAAGCCCGGCATGGGTTGCGGGAGCCAGTCAATGATAACGGCGGCGATGCCCTCGCGTTGGCCAGCGTCGACCATGGCGGTTCGAATCTGCTCAGGCACCTCGAGAGTGGTCACTAGAATCCACGCTTCAAGGTCAGGATTTCGTCCGATGGCCTGCTGGATTTCCCCCACAATGCTGCGCACATTCAGCGCCGATCCTATATCGTACCGCTTCGCTTCAAATACAAGATCCCGTCCCGCAGGGCCCACTACGCCTCCGTCACCGCCAAACTGCTCGCCACTCCGAGCAATCCGGAAGGGGACCTCGAGGAGCCGACTGAGGAGACGTCCGACCAAGCGCTCGAAGCTATTCGGATCTGCGCCCTTCAATACTCTGTGCAGTTCAGGAAGCGCGTTCTTCATGCTCACCTTCCGTTTGCGACTCGGCGAAATTGCGTGGCGATGATACTGCGTTAACTGCCAGCCTCACTCTCGTGATCTGCCTCGGAACTCAAATTCGCGACAGTCTAGCGGACGCGTTGATTCCCCGTCCCAAAAAGCCTAGAAGGGGTAGTTTGGGATCTGCTGGTTTCCTCCGGTGGCCATCTCGGGTGCCGGACGCTGCTGCAACGGCCCCGACGCCCACTCCTGCAGCCGAGCCGAGGTTGCGATTTTCGCCTTCGACGGACCCAAGGCTCCGCACGTACCCTTCGGACGGCGGATCGAGGCTTGATCCACCTCGGCTGATGCCGCCAACGCGCCGTTGCCCATTGCCCCGTCGGGCACCAGGATGGGCAAATCCAGTCCTGTCATGTGACCCCAAGTTGGTGAGATCAGCGGGGGGTTAGGGGTATGCTCTTCCCGTTTCGGCGCAGCCACGACGGGACCGGCAAGACCCTTATCGGGTTCGATTGGGCGGACGTGAGCGTCAGTCCTTCATCAGTTCTTGCGGGGAGCCAACGAATGGATAGCGAGACCAACGTGCAAGCCATCTCAGAGCGGCTCACTGACTTCTACGGCAAACATGGCATCTCCGTGTGCGGATTCCGATGCGAGCACAGCGATGCATGTGCCGAGGCAGCCGAGAACAGCAAACTGAAATTGAAAAGGGGAGCCGAGGCTCACGTTGGGTCAAACTATGGGCAGCGGCGTCGGGTGGTGGTCGTGTCCCTCGACACCGGGGGCACGAGCGACTGTCTGGACAAGCGCCGGGAGCTCGTCGAGGAGCAGGAACCGGGCAACCAACACATGCGCGGCACCTTGAGGCTGCTTGAGGCGATCTACGACGAAGCGAGCAACGGATCGGGCAAGCACCACGTTTTCACGTTGTTCGCGATGACAAATGCCGCCAAGTGCTCGGGCGGGAAATTCGGGACCGGACAGGTCGGCTGGAATCTCTTCAACAACTGCCGCGAATACGTCATGCCCGAGATCGAGTGTCTGGATCCCGAGCTGATCGTCACGCAAGGCGTACGGGCGTATGCTGCGATCAGGGATTCCGAAGAGTTGACTCTGTCCAAGACGCACCAAGCCGTCGTCGAACGACACTCCGCCGAACTTGGGAAGGAAGTCCAAAAGTGGATCGTCGCGTTGGCCAAGGAGTACTTGAGGACGGTCGATATCGGCGGCAGCGAAGTTCCGGTCATGAAGACGGTCCATCCCTCCGCCCGCGGCGGTCAATGGCAGTACTTTACGCGGGTTGCCCTTGAACCCGTCGCGTGGCTGGCGCGATGCTTGATGGAAGCGCGGCTCGCGGGACATCCCGGGCACGGATGACGGATCGCGATGCTGCAGCCGACAAACAGAAGAGCATGGCGGGCAATGGGCGATTCCTTCCGTGCTGCTGAACCGTCTTCCGCAGACGTGCGCTTCTTCGAAGGCGGGAAGGAGCAACGACGCGATTCAGAGACGCAAAGTCCGCCTAGGCTGCGACAACAATCGGCACCTTGGACGTGTGTTCCACAATCACGAATCCCATTCTACTGAGAACGCGGCTCAAGCAGTTTCCCCCGTTCAACTCCGCTGTGGCTTCGGGAGGCAAGTTCAAGCCTTCCAGTTTGGCAAGCTCCAATCCCCAGCTGGCACCAATCCCTATCCCGCTTGTCTCAAGGGCTTCTTTCAATTCCGCCGACAGGCTCTCCAGTGTTCTCTGGTGGTGGTCAATTTCACGCAGTAGCCGAATTGCCTCCATTCTGCATCGCATGCTGGAACCATTGCCCGTGGTTCCGCCACCCAAGGGCACGAAAACCTTTCCCGCAACTGGCGAGAGGTGATTGGCGTTGTTGCTCCTGAGTTCCTGCTTCCGCTCATCGGTAATGGTATCCGCCCAGACCCCATGAAGAGCGTTCGCTTCAAGCAGTTGGGGCCAGTTCGAGTCCACGATCGCCACAAGGTCCTGGCGCACCCACCCCAAGTCCCTCCCTTTGGGGTGCTTTCGAACGTCCACGAAGTACACGTCGCTCTCTGTCACTACAGCAAACAGCAGGTATTGCGAACGCTTGATGAATCCATCTGGCTCGACCTCGCTGTTGAGGTGGAAGTGGTGCATCCCATAGTCGAACAGGAGACCGTCGTTGCTCCCCTTGCCCGTTGCTGTGGCAATCCGTCTGCTCAAGTGCGGATTAACGTTCCTCCCTTCCGACATGTGCTGATTGAGGCGAAACGCAGCTTGCCAAGCCGCTCTTGCCTCACTGCGAATTGTCTGATCGCTTTCTCTGGCGAGGGCTCCCAACGAATCTTGCAACTCATCTGAAAAATGCACCCTACGGGGCTTGGGAGTCACCATCCTGGTCAATGTCTGGAAGTAGCTCGCCGCCAGATCAATGAGGCTCAACCCGGGGTCGAACTCGACGCCTGCGGAATCAAGTTCCTGTCCGATAATGCGTGCCAGATCCGACCGTAGATTCATCCTCACCTAATCAACCCCGCTTCGGCGCACTACTCACCAAGTTGCGGGCTCAAAGTAACGTTGGGGCGGGAACCCTCTAGCCGAAACACCTTCCAGCCAGTCCAAGGGAGATCATTGAAATCGACCCAACCTGGACGGGTAGTGATGATCGATTGGAACCTGCACTCGGACGCGCCAAGCAAACGTCCGTACCGGTGAAGCCAATCCCCGTTGATGGTCCAGCTGTCGACGTCAAGGATGAACAGCGTTGGTCCAACCGTCGAGAGATTGTCAGCCACGGTCATGCCAAGCTCCATCATGAGCCGCTCGCGTTCGGAGCTGGACAACAGTCTGAGGTGCCTGGTTGTTTGTTCAGCTTTGCTGTGCATTCGGACATTCATCCACGTGCCTTCGTCGTCGGTCTCGAATGTCGCACCGTGAAACTGTCCGTCTCGACCGGCCAGCGCATCGCAAGTCGCTCGAACCTCGTATGGGTGGAGCTTTAGTGCCTCGGCCATTAGTTGGAGGTGGTCCTCCGCATGCTGGACGGGGCGCTCGATGCTCTGGGGGAAGACGACGTTGACGGAGCGCGTGGAAACCGGCGCTTGCTTACCATCCATTTTGTACCGAGGGTAGTCCCGTGTGCGCAGTTCCACTCCAACGAAATGGGGTTCAGGGTCGAAGTAGTCGACTCTGGCGGACAGCATGGGCAACGAGTCTGGATGCAGGACGCTCCATCGCTCCAAACAAGCGGGACTCGAGAACCCGGCTATCCACTCACACAGAGCTGTCTTGCCAGTGCTGTTTTTACCGACCACCAAGTTGAGCTTGGCCAGACGCAACGTGAAGGGGCTGGAGGACAATGGAGAGGAATTGACGGTCACCTTGTCCACCCAGCCGAACGGGGCATGTATACCGGCATGTTCATGCGCGATCCGGGTTTCGTGGAGGGCCTTGTAACTGTGAAGGGTCTCTGGGGAGAAGTCTTCACCTTGGCGCTTATCGACTAGACTCGCGTGGTGCTCGCACAACCAAATAGCATTCTGTTGAGACTTCAGTTCCTGGGGAGTTAGCTCACGCGACCCACGTGGACCGAGGCCCGAGAGGGCAGCGCCATAAATGTGCGCAGCGACCCCGGTTGTATCTGCCTTCTCCGGGTCTCGGGCAGGACCTACGGTTAGCTTCCCGCACTCTGGGAAGCTGCACCTGTAGCCAGCTCTTGCGGCAACCAGTCGCTTGGTTTGATCTGCAAACTCCGCGCGCATTCGCCAGCCTTCGTAGGAACATGATCGAGTTACGATTCTAGCGTTTCCCGACGTTGCCAGATGCGGGTAGCCCAGTCGAACGGCCCGCCCCGCCCCTTGAAGTGCTGAAGGAATCCGAACGGCTGAAGCCGGGTTATCTCCCGGCAAGGATCGTTGAAGCCCGCCGCGTACCCATTGATGAACACCACCGCCATGCGGCGGTCACCTTCCCGGCACTGCCTTTCCGTGCACCACGAAGGCAAGCAAGCGCTGCGCCCTGGTCAACCGAGCCGAGACTTGATCCGGGCAGTGAGGCAAGGTGTTCTGCCTGCGGGCCAGACCATCGTAGGCTAGCCCTCGGCCTCCTGAGCGCGCCTTCGGACGGCGTCCTGGAAGTCCTCGATGGCCGCAATCCAGCCCGGCAGGTGATCGAGGATGTCCTCGATGCGAAACGGGGTTCCATCGTTGCGGGTGACCCAACGGTCCGCGGCGCCGTCGCCCTTTGTCCGGCCGGTCCTGACCTCGCCTTCGAACAGCTCGGCGAGGCGGGCGTTGTAGTCCTCCGCGAGGTCCCGATCCACCCTCCAGTAGCTGGCGTCGGTCCAGACATCGCCGCCGCTTGGCCTGATATAGCCGAGATTCACAGGGCCTCCCTCGGGCTGGTCCCACTTGAGGTTCAGCGAGCTGAGGTACTCGGGACGAACGTCGATGGCGGCGGCCTCGTCCAGAAAGCGCTTCAGTTTGTCTGGAATCTCCCGGGACCGCTGCTCCATCACCTCGAAGAAGTCCTCGGATGAGATGTTTGATCGTCGGGAGGGCTTCGCAGCCTCCCGAGCGTCCATGCCCGCGTCGCTGATCTCGCTCGATGCGCCATCGGTGCGAATGGTGAACCGTGGGACGGTTTCGGTCTTGATGAGCGTGCGGGGCATGACGATGAACTCGTCGACTGAGTCCGGTCGCGAGAAGACCGGCATCTCGACCAATGCGAACGTGAAGTGGAAGTTGGCGTGGGCTTGAAGGCCGGCGACGAGCTCGTCCGCCGAAGGACGGATTTCATCGCCGACGATCAGCACGACGACGCGCCCTTCGCGCAGGTTCCGCGCGACGCGATCGGCGAACACGCTTTCGGTTGGACTGTCGGCGCCGTCTACAAGGCTATAGAGGCTACGGGGCGCGGTTTCCCCGTTGAAGTCGGCCTTCATGATGGCGGCCTCCAGACCGTTGTAGTCGAGTCGGAAAAGCGCGGTGGCGTAGTCCAAGGCTTGGGCGACGACCTTGCGCCTGGCCTCGGGGTTTTCCCACAGCTTCACCTCGACCAGAACTAGGTTGCCTTCTGGCGTGACGAACAGATTGTCCACTGAGCCAACCCGGAGAGGCAGTTCCATGCACACTGGGACCAGCCGCCCGATGCCGGGCTCGATCTGGTCCATGGGCAGGCACGTGGGATGGCCGTGGATCAGTTCCTGGAGGCGCCGTTCGCTCCATCCGGTGGCGCGCGGCAGCGGTGTGCTCTCCCGCGGCGAGACCATGATCGGCGTTCCGGTGGCGTTCGTCATCCTTTTCCTCTCAAGCCAGTTCCCCCCATTGTACCCTTCGGTCGAAGCGTGGCCGCGCGGAGCCGACCCGCCCCTCGGCGATTGCCGACGCCGCCGCCACCACCACCGGGCCGATTACCGCCCTCAGCAATCCTGAAAGGGACGCCGAGGAACTAGGTGATCAGTCGGCCGACAAGGCGTTCGATCTTCCCCGGAGGCGCGTTCCGATGTGTCCGGCGCAACTTCGCACATAGCTTTATGAAAATTAAGAGATTGTTGTGAGTGTGTTGCTGAAGCGCAGGGAACGGCGCCCTGACGGAGCACCATTGCGAGGGCGGTACGCCCTCGATCCGAGGAGCCCGCTCCGGCATAGAAGTTTAGACTTCGGGGTCCACTTCCGCCCGAATCCACTCCGCCAGTTCGCCGATGTCCCGAAGATCCCCCGCCTTCTTCGTTAACTTGAACGTCACCGATTGTCCCTCCGCCATTCGCACAAGGCTCCCGGCTTTGCCTTCAGCAACAGCACCCTTGCGCCACGCATCGAAGACAATTGCGGCTGGGCGAATGCCAAGGCAGAGCAAGTACTGATAATCTCGATCCATTCGGACGTGATTGAACTGGAAGGTTCCGTTAGCTCCTTCCGACGCCGTCTTTACCTCAAATCGAGCACCCGCGATCAGCATGTCTTCCCGTGAAGTGCGGGCTGTCTTGTCGCCAACGGCGACCCCCTCATGCTCGAGATATCGACGAAGGAACTCCTCTCCTATCTCGCCCCGATTCGTGTTCTCCACTCGGCGAAACGACTCCAAGGGCGCGTCTTTCCAAATCGAATCCGGGGTGTTGTCGCGAATGACCTGCTGAAGGATATCTATAGCGCTCATTCAGGCGGCTGCCACAAAGGGCCACTGCCGCCTCGTTTCCAGAACACGAGGAAGTAGGAGTGGTTTTTTCGGGCGTGAACCTGCC
>CAZRBP010000038.1:0-1538 GCA_964598305.1 uncultured Pseudomonadales bacterium
GACATAGTCAAGGGGATCTTGCCGGCCGGAACCCGGCTTCTCCCTTCCCGCGCCCGTGAACTCGGCCTCGACGCGGCGCCTCTTGGAGGGTGTGAAATGAATGGCGTTGTGGTAACGTTTCGTCACGGCGGATGTCCCTCTTAGGATGGATGTAGCAACCTGAATCATAAGGGATATTCCGCCGCTCCCATACTACATTCATGCAATATCCGGGCTATCCCTCCATGTCAACCAGTTTGTATTGGGGCAACACCACAAGTCTCTCCTCAATAGTTCCAGCACCTTGATCAAAGCGTAGCGAGAATAAGGAAGGTGAGACACCCTCAAAGTTGAGGGTGATACAAGGTTTAGTGAGCTACTCAGATCACACTGTGTACCCTCTCGAAAAGGAGGGGACGCCTGATATGCGTTTCTCAGTAACCTACCGACAAAATGGCGATCGAGAGGGCGTACAGCATGTCAGACAAAATAGTGAACTTCTGCCTTGGAGCTTTGGCATTTGTGATTACGGCAACGCCAACAATCGTATTCGCAGAGTCAACGAGTGAACCCATCGATTCTTCGGCCAGGGAATCCGCTATAGAAGAAGTGGTCGTCACTGCCCGGCGCAGAGCGGAAAGTCTGCAGGACGTGCCCGTAACGGCCAGCGTGTTATCGGCCGATCTCATGGAGCGACAAGCAATCGACACTATGGATGAGATGGCGAATCGAATTCCTAACTTTGTCATTATTAAAGGTGCATCTGGAGGAGGTGGCTCCTTACGACTACGAGGGATTGGAACCAGCAACATCAGTGCGGCGTTCGACTCTGCAATTGCACTTAACATCGATGGTGTCGTTACCAACTCTATGAGGATGGTGAACAACACGTTCATGGACTTAGAGCAAGTTGAATTATTGAAAGGGCCGCAGTCCTTGTACTATGGCAAAAGCGCGTCCGCTGGTGTGTTAACGATGCGTTCAAACGATCCTGGCTCGGAGTTTGAAGCGGATATGAGCGTCAGCTATGAGTCGGAACTGGATACAACGACGGTGTTTGGTGTGATATCCGGTCCGCTTTCAGATACCCTTGGTATGCGGCTCGCACTACAAAGTAAGGAAACCGACAAACTTTTCAAGAATACTGCCCCGGGAGTTCGTAATTCAAAACGAGGTGAGGAGAGTTTTGACGCTCGCTTAACAACCGTCTGGGAACCATCAGACGCGTTGGATGTAAGACTGAAACTTGCGTATTCCGACTTTGAAAACGATGGCACTTTGTCCAATCACGATATGTTGTGCCCAGGCACACAACAAGATGTGATTGTTGGCGGGGTTGTCTACGGCCCAAGTGGTCTCGACTGCGACCCGTTTGACCGTGAAGTCCAGTTTGGAGATGCTAACCCAATTCTCCGAGGTAACTACCTGGGATGGGACGGCGTACCGTTCTCTGACCAAGAGGCAACTTTTGCGAGTCTTCAGGTAGCGTACGACCTGTCCGATACGCTTACGCTGAATTCAACAACGGGCTATTTTGATATTGACGATGAGAGCGTAGA
>CAZRBP010000038.1:1548-25610 GCA_964598305.1 uncultured Pseudomonadales bacterium
GCCGGTAATCAGTTCGGGTTGGGAATAGGGCTTGCTCAAACCAAGCGAGAAGGGATATCGCAAGAAGTAAGGCTCGAAAGCTCATACGATGGACCAGTCAACTTCATGGCGGGCCTCTACTATCAGGACCGGGAAATCAACTTTGAATCGGGTGATGTTGCGCCGTTGTTCCTGCAATTTTTCGGACCGAACCCGGGAACCGGAGAAACGTTTGAGTGGCACAAGGTGCACGACACGGACGCAGAAACCTGGTCTGCGTTCTTCAGCCTGGATTGGAACGTTACAGATCGACTGGATTTGACGGCGGGTGTGCGCTACACCGACGAAGAAGTGTCCAACACGTTAGAGTTGCCTTACGTCTACTTCCTCCTACCCGTGGCTATCCCGGTTGCTGGTTCATCAGGGTTCCAGTCGTCGCCGATCGAATTCGAAGACGATAACGTATCGCCCGAACTGAGCCTGCGATTCGCCGCGACTGATTCCACGATGATCTACGCGGCCTATAAAACAGGATTCAAGTCCGGCGGTGTAGACAATAGCGCGCTGCCCACCAACGTTTCGGCACCCGCTTTGCAGGGGCTTATTTATGACTCAGAGACCTCTGATGGTTTTGAGGTTGGCACCAGATCTGATCTGTTGGACGGTACGTTGCGCATCAACAGCACGTTCTATCGATACGTGTACGAAGACCTTCAAGTTCAAATCTTTAATGGCGCGACATTTCAGTATGTAACGCAAAACTTTGGTGAGGTGACAAGCCAGGGCGCTGAATTAGACCTGATCTGGGTCGTTGCAGACGGTCTGGCTTTGAACGCTAGTCTTTACTATTCCGATTCTGAACTCACCGACGACATTTTTGATCAAACCAACGTTAATCAGAAAGGGGAGCAGATCACAGGTAACGCGGAGTGGACTGCGCAGTTGGGATTGGACTATTCCTGGCCTGTTGGCGACAACCTCAGAGCAGAGTTTTCGCTGCACACTCGCTACTCAGACGACTACAACTTAGCTAACGAAAGCCAGGTCTGGTACCGACAGGATTCCTATTGGGTTGTTGATGCCTATGCTGCCCTAGAAAGTGCGGACGAAGGTTGGAGATTGTCGATCACGGGTATCAATGTGTTCGATGAAGACTATGCTCTCGAAGCGGGTGCATCGACTGGTCGTATCCCTAACGTGGAAGACAATGGACGTTTCGACCAAAGACTTACTATCGCACCGGGTCGTTTGTTTACCTTTGAAGCGAAGTATCGTTTCTAGATTTTCTGCGGGAGTAAATCATGGAACCGAATCTACAAGACAAGCCTGTTGTACCAATGAGCGAGTATGTAGAACTGCTCTCAGAGGGCTGGCGTGAGACGTTGAATAGTCGTCTCCAGATCTTCTTCAACCACACGAAAGAGACTTTGAGAGGTGAAACACAAACTATCTTATTGGTACTGAGGAATACGCCACCGCATCTTTCGCTGGCAGACAATGTTGGCAAGCTCTCTATTGTCATTTCCGAATTGAAGGTCGAAGTCACTCCCGATGGCAACGCTCAACCAGACTTACTGATTGAAGCTGACTACACACACGCCTTGCCAATCGCTCAGGCTGTTGGAGAAGAAGCGATATCCAGAGCGGTGCACGAAGCAAAACACAACTATGGACAAGACTGTATTCGCGTCGAAGGCACGCTGCCTAAGGGTCACCTGCGAACGATTCTGAGTGCAGCCTGGGACCATATGGCCAGGCGCACACTCGAGAACCCAGACCTAGCCATGCGTGTTGTTCAGCAAGGACTGATACGCCAGGTCAACGAGGTGAAAGAGCTCGGCTATACGGTGATCGAGAACGCTATTTCTCCGGAACTTACTGAGTCATTAAGAAAGGTGATTCGGGAAGAGACTCTATGTCACAACAACCTGCTGCAGGGCCGGGTTGATTCCAATGGTCTCCTTGGAAGAGGTCGACCTTTTGAGGACATTGTTCAAATACCGAAGCTCAGAACGGTAGCTGAGACAGCTTTGGGATGCAATATGGTGCTCTACACAGTTGGTTCTGCTGTTTCGCTTTGCGGACCGGGCAATGTACCTCTGCACGCCGATATGCCAAATATTCCAGACCCTTACCCAAGGTGGGGCATGGTCGGTGTCGCTGTATGGGCGTTCGATGATTGGGTTGAAGAGGCGGGCACCACGTGGGTGATTCCTGGCAGTCACAAGCTACGAAGATTTCCTGGGGCAGAGGATACAACGGACGGTGGTGTCCCAATCTTGATGCCGAAAGGATCAGTCACCTTTTTCACTCACGGTATTCACCACTGGCAGGGTGACCGGAGCTTGCAAGAACCCAGAGTGACGCTTCACAACGCTTACTGCAGAGCTTTTTTGCGCCAGGCCGATGATTTCTCGCATATGGATGCTGCGTTGCATCGGAATTCGCCTGTACTCTCGAATCTCGTTGGGCGCAATGATCACTGGGGATTGTCTGGGCACATGGGGCACGACCCAAGCATTCAACAAACAGCGCTAAACCTAATGAACGACGCAGTGCAACGAGAATCGCTTAAAGCGGTTTTTGGAGGCTAACAGATGGCTTGCGGTGGTCAATGGTTCTTTCATTGGCCATATTCCTCTGGTCTTGTGTCCACTTTATGATCGTTGCTAAGTATCAGAACGATGACA
This sequence comes from uncultured Pseudomonadales bacterium, assembly GCA_964598305.1. Classification (GTDB taxonomy): domain Bacteria; phylum Pseudomonadota; class Gammaproteobacteria; order Pseudomonadales; family Azotimanducaceae; genus Azophilus. The sequence goes on from CAZRBP010000038.1 coordinate 4,218, forward strand.
CCATTTCGTAAATTCGATTTTTGCGTCCGAGAAAGGATGCCAAATTATTCGCTTATGGCTTCTTTTCGCCGGCCAACGGTTCCAAGAAGACCGAACTGAACGGCCAATGCAACGCAGTGTGTGGCGCTGGCAGCGTTGAATTTGGTGCGACAATTGTCAATATGGTATCTGACCGTGGTAGTTGATATGCCAACCTCTTCGGATACTTCTGCGAAGGACAGTCCGTTTGCAACAAGCTTTAGGCATTTCAGTTCCTGTAGTGTCAGGTGTGGTATAGATGCGTCGATGGGATCTTTAGCCTCGACGGCTTGCATGTGGGTCATAAACCTGAAGCCGAAATCCAAGAGCTCGGGAGATAGCTTATCCGCGATGTTAGAAAGGACCTTTAGATCAACGGAGCCACCCCATCCAATGTACCCGACTGTTCCCATCGGTTGATGTAAGGGAATGACGAGTAGGTTTTCCACGCCTAGATACATCAACTGCTGATTGACGAACTTCTCATCCTGATCGAGCGGATCACGCCTAGAGTCTACGGACAGGCATGTGGCATATGGCAACCGTGTTGTCCAAACTCTCGAATCAGACTTGAGACTGAAGCGCCTTTTACGAACTCTTTCGAAAAACTCTGCCGGTAATCCTACGGCATCGGCACCTGCAATAGACTCTGCGTTGTCCAGATTGAACACATCCCTGAACGCCACAGCTAGGCCAAGGCCGAACAGCCTTCCAGCTTCGCTGAGCTTGCTGTAGGCGATTTCTTTTTGATCAAAGGAGCTAACCTCGCGTGAAATGGCGCGAAGTTCTTGCGCCAGTGCGGTGAAGTCGGTTTCGCCTGTAATGTTCTCGTGTTGCTTCACGCCACGCCCTGAGTCTACGGTGCGAGAGCAACCACTTCATCAGCTTATGACTATGTTCTGGTTGCTCTAGGGCGTTGATTTTACCTGAGATAGTAGTAAACAGCTACATGTGGGAAACCCCGCAATCTCAGCCAAAAAAGATGCGTTCTGCTGTTCTCCAGGCGTAGTTTTCAGCAGCATCGCCAGTGAAGTGGTTGTTCGCTCCTTCAGGTCGCTTTTCATCAAATGAAAGTGCTGGAAAATCGGTTGCCCACATCAAGCGATCAGCTCCGTCATCGTTTCCAAAATCGATAATCTCGCGGGGCAGTCGCTGTTCTGCAATGACCGATGACATCCAATACAACCTCGGCCACTTACGCATTAGGGCTACGCATGAAGCAGCCCACGGTAGACCACCGTGACACATAGCCACGTTAAGACTTGGAAAGTGCTCCATCACTACATCCAGGGCCATTGGATCCTGGAGCTGATCAGAGATGGGAATATGAGGCATGCCCACAGTACAGCTAAGCACCAAACTTTCCTCTTCACAGGCTGCGTAGATGGGGAAGTACTTCGGGTGATCGTAGGGCAGCCCGGAGAAGACGCCTAGGACCTTTATCGCACGATAGCCCCGTTCCCGATAGCTTCGAATTTGGCGCATGTCTTGAAGCGCCGAAGAAGGTTGAACTGCCACGCAACCGACAAACCGATCTGGGTGTGTTTCTATCGCGGTATCAACGGCGCTTTGCAGGAGTTCCGAACCGTAGGGATCTGTTATCACTGCCTTTGCCACACCACCCGAATCCATGAGGTCTACGACGGCATCCAGACCGGTGTATTCGGCTGAGTTTTTAAGAAGGTTAGGGGATCGCTTTGTACCAATCTCCAAGAGCTCTGGATCGAAAGGTGGCGCAAATTCGGGGTGATGTGCGTTCAACCAGCAATCTATGAGTTTCATCATCCTTCCAATCTCCCCTTTGGCTTTGTCGATTGCCCGATTGGTTTGTTCGGTCCTAAAAACTGTTTGATACTACAGTGAGCAGGTGAACTGAATACCCTCGATTCTGAGGGGCTTGTTGTAGGCCGCGCGTGTTTTGAGATCGATGCCATGTGTATGCGTTTGCGGCGCAATCACCCTACACCCTCGAAATAGAGGGGACTCTGTTCTTTATTAATCCGTAGCTGTCAATGGCAACTGAAAACTGCAGACTTTTGGCAATTGAAAACTGCACACTTTCGGGGAGGATGTCCGAGCGGCAGTGACGGCCTCCCGGGAACCGGCGCGGCGGTCACGCAGGGACTCCCCGGGCGCCTTCCTCGGGCCCGGCCCGCAGCAGGTCCTGGTGCTCCCGCATGCGGTAGCTGTTGCCGTGGATGTTGACGATGTGGTAGTGGTGCAGCAGGCGGCAGACGGGGATGCAGTCCAGCTTTGGATGCCGATTGACACCCAAGGACCGCGACCAGTTCCGGTTCCTCGACAATTGGCTGGCAGCGCCGAATCGGAAGCCCCTGGTCGTCCGCTCGCCCGATCTCATTCCCAGAACGGTCGCTACCAGCGCCAGTGTCGCCCGAAGCACCGTCCATGCCGCAGCTTCTCAACTCTTTCAGGCAGGCGCGGATCAGCCAGGGGCGAATCCAGCACGAGGCGCACGGGGACCGTCCCCGCCCAAACGGGATGTGAAACATCCGCCTCCGGATCGTTTGGCCCGCCGGAGCGCGTCTTTGCGGACGCCTCGTTGATGGGCAGGGACAGCACGGTCGTGGCATCCAACTCCCTTTGCGTCAACGGGCGCAATGACCGCCAGCGTTTGGGAAACAGGCTATCGATGAACGCTTCCAGCCTCCGCAGTTTCTCGTTCCGGTTCTGGACTTCCGCAGGCTTGCCGAAAACCATTACGGACCGATAGTTGGCGGAGTGATGGAGTCCGGAGCGGCCGAGCACGAACCCGTCGAGAACGGCCGCAGTGACGCAGACTGGCCCCTCGGTTGCGGCAATCAACGCCGCACTGGCCCGTGACCCATGCCAGTAGATGTGATCGCCCCGCCGCCAGTGAAGGGTCGGCGTCACCCGCGGCTCTCCATTGACCAGGTAGCCCACGTAGGACATCGGCGTCGCGTCGAGTATCGCGTGGATCGTCGCGAGCTGATGGGAGCCGCGTTGGCGCTTTCGACGTAGACGCGTTCGTTCAGTTTCCTTCAGATGGTCACGGGCCATTGCTCAAGTCCGCCAATCAAACGGGATCACTATCCAATTTGATTGGCTTGGCCGAAAGCTCCAATGTTTGAAATTTTTGTGGTACCAATTCCACATGAAGATTCCGGTGAAGAATGAGCGCGGCGGTCCCTTGAACCGCCAGATTTACGAAGGGTTGCGTGACGACATAGTCAAGGGGATCTTGCCGGCCGGAACCCGGCTTCTCCCTTCCCGCGCCCTGTCCGAGGAACTCGGGGTCTCGCGCAACACCGTACTGTTCGCCTATGAGCAATTGGCGGCGGAAGGGCTCGTTGAAACGCGGACGGGCGCTCGCACCTTTGTGGTTCAGACCCTTGCGGCCATGCGCTCTGAACGCGGCGCACCGCGTGAGGAGCTTGATGGCACGGCGGTAAGACTCTCATCCGCCGCCCAGCGCGTTATTCAGGCTTCATCATCGGTCACCACCGAATGGGATTGGCGAAGCGCACCTCTGCGATACGACTTTCGCCACGGCGAAGGCGGGGACGAACGTCTCTCGCTGCGAGTTTGGACAAGACTGCTCGCACGCCGGGCCAGAAGCCTCTCCGCGGTTACGCTGGCCCATCCGTCACCCGGCGGTGCGCCCGCGTTGCGTGAAGAGTTGGCCAACTACCTTGCCCACTCACGAGGGGTTGTCTGTCGCCCGGACCAAATCGTTGTGACGCACGGTTCCCAGCAGGTCATTGACATCTGCATGCGCCTGCTCGTTGATCCTGGGGATCCCGTGGTGGTCGAGGATCCCCACTATCGGGGCTACTCCATGTGCCTAGCCGCCTCCGGTGCAAAGGTCGTGCATGCTCCGGTAGACGAACAAGGCATCATGGCCAATGCGCTAAAGGACGTTTCGCGCGCCAAGATCGCATGCGTTACTCCATCGCACCAGTTTCCGACGGGAGCCGTTCTTTCCCTGGCCCGCCGCATGGAACTGCTGAACTGGGCAAGCCAGCGGGGAGCCATCATTCTTGAAGACGACTACGACGGTGAGTTTCGGTACGCAGGGCGGCCGATCCAGTGCCTGCAGTCTCTTGACCACAGCGGATTGGTGATCTACGCGGGCTCCGCCTCAAAGATGATGTTTCCCTCGCTGAGAATCGGCTGGGCAGTCATACCTGAAAGCCTTGTGGAGACGTTTCGTCAACTGGGATTCATGACTGACCGCATCAGCGCAACCTTGGAGCAACTGGCCTTCGCCGACTTCATCCGGGCAGGGGCTCTCGACCGCCACATACGCCGCATTCGCAAGCGCCAGAGGCGGCGTCGTGATGCGCTCGTTGAGGCGGTGCACCGCGAATTGGGCGACCGCGTGGAGTTGCTGGGGACCAGCGCGGGATTTCATGCGCTGCTTCGATTGCGAGGCTTGGCAAGCGATCGATTTCCTCTACTGCATGAAGCGTGCAAGCAGCGCGACGTGGGAATCTACTCGGCGCTGCGCCATTACGACAAGGCGCCAGCCCACATGGAGTTGGTGCTCGGCTACGCTTCGCTCTCGGAGGAAGACATCAACACAGGAATTGGACGCTTCCGGGAGGCGTTGGATACCGTTGGGTAGCCGATACTGGCAGGTTGTCCCGATCTGAACTCGCCGACGACTAACGCGGATTCGACGTGCTTGACGACTTTTCGCGTACGTTTCCAGCCGATCGATGTCAGTTTTCCGCTCATTGCCCTATGCTCTCCGCTCCCACACCCTTACTCTTCGCCGGAGTCTTCATGTGGCATTGGTACCACGGAAATTCCAGACATTGGCGCTTTTTATCAAACCAATCCAATTGGATAGTGATGCCTGTTGATTGGAGGACCTGAGCAATGACCCTTGACCACCCACAGGGAACTGAACGAAATCTGCTGAGCCTGCTATTGGTGTTTTGCCTATGCCAGGCCACCGTGGGTTTGGCGCGAGAGCCCGAAGCGACGCCGGAGGAGGTCGGCCTTTCGACCGAGCGCTTGGCCCGATTTGCGGATTACACCAAGGCAATGGTTGAAGCTGGGAAGATCCCCGGGGCGACCATCGCCGTTTCCCGCTTTGGCAAGCTTGCGTACTTTGAAACCATTGGCTGGGCGGACATCGATGAGCGCAAGCCCACTCGGCCGGATACGCTTTATCGTCTTCATTCGATGACCAAGCCCCTGTTTGCTGTCGCGACCTTGACGTTGGTCGAGGAAGGACGGCTCAGCCTTCAGGAGCCCATCTCCAAGTACATTCCGGAATTCGCAGACGTGAAGGTCCTGGCCGGAGGCACGGCGGATGCCCCAGAGCTCGAAGACCCCAAAACGGCGCCCAAGGTCGGCCAGTTGCTTTCGCAGACGGCGGGAATCGCGATCGGGGGCGACCTGTTCGCCGAAAAGACCATTGCGGAAATCTATTCGAACGCCCGGATCCATGAAGGCAATCCAAGCGCTCAAGAGATCGCCCAGCGAATCGCGCAGTTGCCCTTGGCGGGCCATCCCGGCGAGATCTTCGTTTACGGCCTCTCCTTCGACGTGCTGGCACGGGTGCTGGAAGTCGCTTCCGGCCAACCGCTCGATGACTTCATTTCGCAGCGGCTGCTGGATCCGCTCGGCATGGAGGACACTTTTTTCGTCGTTCCTGAGGAAAAGCTGCATCGTTTCTCGAATTCCTACGACATAACGGCCCCGGGATCGCTGCAGGCCGTGACGCGGCCGAGCCACATCGCTCGTTGGCAATCCGGCAGACAATTTTTGTCTCCGAATGGCGACTTGGTGTCCACGGTTTCCGACTACCTGCGCTTTGCCCAAATGATGCTCAATGGCGGTGAGTTGGACGGGGCGCGCATCGTCTCGCGCAAGACCATCGATCTCATCACCGCCATCGTTGTCGAAAATTCGGAATTGGGGCGGATTCAGCCCGCATTGCCGGGATTCGGCTACTCGCTGGGATTCGGCGTGCTGGAGAATCTGGCGGCAACGGGCATGCCGGGCTCGGTGGGTCTGTATGGATGGTCGGGGTGGGGAGACACCTACTTTTTTGTGGACCCCGCAGAGCAGCTCATCGGGGCGTTCTTCACGCAAGTTTACCCCGGCGGGACTTATGACCTGCGCGAATCGCTCCAGACCTTCACCTACCAAGCATTGATCGACTGAAAGAGAAAGTCGGCTGAGCCGTCCGTTCGCTCAGCCACCCTTCAACGTGGCCAACTCGAACGAGGCCAATCCCACGGCGTCTCCGGCGGCCATGATCCGATGCAGCGCGGCGGCGGATGCCCGGGCGTCGGCGCGGATCAGCACATGGTGGCCGGGCAGGTTGGCGATCGCCGCGAACGCACCGCGCAGCGCTTCTTCGTCCGTGTCTCGGCCATTGATGGAAAGCTGGTCATCGGTGGTGACATGCACTGTCAGGGTGATGGGCAGCGGCTGTCTTTCGGCGCTGCCGATGGGCAATTGAATGGCTGGACCTTCTTGCTCGGTGATGCGGCCAGCTACCAGAAAGTAAAGCAAGAGCAGGAAGACGATGTTGATCATGGGCACGACGGCGCCGTCAACCTTGCGCGCCGCCCGGTGCTTCAGCGCCAAGCGGATCACGAATCGAATCCGGCAACCTTGCCGAACCGCACGTCAGTGGCACCCTGTCGGCGCAGCGTTTGCAGTGTGTCAAGGACGTGCTGCACGGAAATGTTCGGTGCGCTGCGCAGTTCCGCATCAGGGTCCACGGGGCCCGGGGCTGTTAGCCATTCAGCATAGGGCCGGCGGGCCCCATCCACCCAGATGGTCTGCTCGTCAAAGAGCTCGAAGACGCTTGCCGCCTGCTCGCCAAGGCCGCTGCCCGGAGTCGCCCCCAGCAGTTCCACGCCGCCTTCCTGCCGAAAGGTGGTCTCCAGCATGAAGAACACCAACAGGATGAACACCACGTCGATCAGCGGCGTCAAGCTGATGCGCCGCGAGGACTTCGACGCCGCCAAGGCCCTCATGGGGCGAGCGCCCGTTCGAGCAGGTCCTGGAGTTGCTCCCCGATGCGCTGCACCCGCCCCTCTAGCAAGGCATGGGCGGCGGTCATGGGAATGGCGACTCCCAGCCCCACGGCGGTGGTGAGCAGGGCTTCCCAGATGCCGCCGGCCAGCACCCCGGCATCGGCTTGGTTCACATCCACTTCAAGGCCTCGGAACGCATCGATCATTCCAAGCACGGTGCCAAGCAGGCCGAGCAACGGGGAGATGTAGGCGATCAGCTCCACCAAGCGCAGGTAGCGGGACAGGCCGCTGAGCAGGAGATTGCCGCGCCGGGCCACCTCTGCCTCCAGCGCATCGCCCGGTCGGCCCGATTCCCGCTCGGCCAACGCAAAGGCCAACAGCTCGGTGATTTCATCCTCAGTGGCCACTTCGGCAGGCGAGCGGGCCACTTGCATTGCCAGCTTCTGAAAGTAGCGGGTACCGTAACGGCGTAGCTGCAGCAGCTTGTAGATGATGGCGGCGGCGCCGACCACCGAGAGCAGCAGCAGGGCGACCACCACCGGGCCGCCCAGCGCAACGAATCGGGCCAAGGCCTCCAGCACGAGTCAGCGCTTGGAAGCGCTTAGAAGTAGTAAGTAAATCGCGCGAAGACCTCGTCCATGTGCTCGAACGTCTGCATCACGTCGTCGTTGCCGCCGTTGGAGCCGATCAGGTTGGCGTAGATGTCGAGCTGCACATCGTCCCGGGGACGCCAGCGCACGCCGGGCTGCACGAGGAAGCCGCCGTTGGTGTCGTAGAGCACTGCGAGGTCGGCCCGCCAGATCAATCCCGGGAAGGGCTGCTGCAGCGCGAACGCCACCGCGTTGAAGCTGCTCTCGCCCTTGGGCGTGCCGTCGTTGTTGAAGCCGCTCACGTGGCGGCCGAGCATGTCACTCTCCGACTTGTGCATCCATTGCAGGACAAAGTACGTGGCCGGGAAGTCCCGGGAGAAGCGATGGTACTTCTCGAAGGAGACGTTGCTGACGAATTCATCCTTCTCGATGTAGTCGCGGCTCAGGGTCAAGTTGGTGAACTTGCGGTCCAGTGCCAAGGTGGCTTCGACGCGCAGCACCAACTGGTCGAACAGGCTGTTGGGTTCACCTTGAAAGACGTAGGTCATGCCCGCACCGAATATCTCTTCCCGGAAGTACTCGCGGGCAATATGGCCCTTGAGCGGCCCCAAGCCGGGTGCGATGGGATTGTTGGGGTCGAAGAAGAGATCCAGTTCCAATGCCGCGCAGGTCCGCAGGTCAGCGGCCAAGCCAAAGGCGGCGCAGATCTCCGGGGTGATGGGAAACGCTCCCAAGGCCTGGGCGGCCGGAAACTCCAGCACGGCAGCGCTCAAGCCCCCGATGCCATCGAGCCGCGACAGCCCAGCGTAGTGGAACCACTCTTCTGCCGCCCAGACCCCGGCGGGATGGATTTCAAAGGCTGTTTGGGAGAGCAGTTGGCCCACGGGATCCAAGCCGGGGATGCCCGCGAACGGATTGACGTCGGATTCGGTCCAGCGGAACACGCCGTCCGGGTTGGTCCGCGAGACGGCCATGAAGCTGAGATCGAAGTCTCCCGCCCGCCCGCTCAACCGGGCGCCGAAGTTGAACTCATCGTCGTTGTCGTCCCAGCCCTGCTTCTGACGCACCACGAACTGGGAGGCGACGAAGTTGTAGGGCGTGTCCAGGGGCGAGAGCACCGAGGGACGGAAGCGCTGGACAAAGCCCTCGATCTCCCAATCGTTCTGGAAACGGTAGCTGCCGCGAACCCCCAGCGAGGGGACGCGTTTGTCGGAGTACTCCTCCGCCGCCACGTCCAGGAAGCTGTGCCGGCGCAGGTCCAGCCCGTTCACCACGTCGAAGACGCGGAAGAAGATGGCCTCCCCCCAGGCGATTTGCTGGTTGCCGATGCGCAGCCACAAGGGGCCGTTGTTGTAGTCCAAGTAGAGAGCGGGCAGATCGACCATGTAGTCTTCGCCGTTGAACTCAAGTGTGCTGCCGTCGCCGCCATCGAAGCCCGAGTCGAAGTGGTCGATGTCGTCGAACTCATCCTCTAGGCGCCAGTCGCGAAAGCCCCTGATCTTGGCGAACCCCTCCCAGTTGTCGGAGAAGCGCACTTTGAAGTCCAGCTCGCCGCGGGTGGCAAAGAAACCCCAATTCGGCTCGCTGGTCGGCTGCTGCCGGACAATCTCGTTGCCGAAGGAGTTGACCAGGGTTTTGCCGCTGAACACGTTGCCGTAGCCTTGGTTGTACGGGTTCGCGCCGCTGAAGGCGTTGGAGGCCTCCTGGCGAACGAACCCCGTGATGCTGACGTTAATGTCGGCCGCCGCGGCCATCGGCAGCACGCCGAGCACCGTCACCAACAGATATCGGATTAGTTTGGGTTGATTCATGATTTCCCCTTATTTCGCGTAATCACTTGTTCACAGTCACGATGCTGCCGCGCTCTCCCACGGCGTACACGTGCTGCGTTTGCATGGTTCCGTTCTCAAGGTCACTGTTCACGACCCCTGGCGCTAGAGCGGCGTACCACGACCGTTCCACGGCCCGGCCGTCCGCCGAGAACCAGGTTTCACCCTGGTCGCGGCTGCGCAGCAGGGCGCGGATGCCGATGGCCACCACTTCATCTTCCTTGGAGTGCCATACGTCGAGCAGATTGGCTCGGCTTGCCGTCGCCAAGGGCTGCCAAGTGGCGCCGGCATCGCGAGTGCGAAGCACGGTGCCCTCCTGGCCGACCGCGAAGCCCAGCCCTTGGCTGTCAACATGCATGGCGAACAGGGACGCGTCGCCCCGATGGCGGACCTGCCAAGTCCGGCCGCGGTCGCCGCTGGCCAGGATCATGGCGAATTCGCCGCAAATCAGAATCTCCCCGCCGTCGCTGATGGACACGCCGTACAGATGCGCCTCCAGCCCTTCCGGCTGCAGTTCGGTCCAGTCCAGGTGGTGCGCTTCCCAAGTTGCGCCGCCGTCTTCGGAAATCACCAGCGCGCCAAAGCCGCCTACCGCCACCGCCAGCCCCGAGTCATGCAATGCCACGGACAGCAGGCGCTCGGTAGTGGGGCTTTCGACCGCTGACAGGGCCTGGGCATCGGGGCCGGCGAAGATGCGGCCCTGTTGGCCCACCACAACCACGCGCTCCTCGTTGGCTGCCACCGCCAACAGGGCGGCATCGCTGATCGGCGCCATGGTTTGCCAAGCTTGGCCGCCATCTTCGCTCAGCAGAAACAGGCCATGATGCCCCACCGCCAAGCCGAGGGTCTCATTGAAGGTGAGATCGTACAGCGCGTCGTGGGGCAGGCCGGAACGGATGAGGCCCAGCGCCTCGCCGTCGTTGCGATCGGCGAGGGCGGCCGCCGCGGCGACGGCCAGGGCGCAGGTCAACAGCCAACGCATGGCGGGAGCTCGCACCGCCTAGGTGCCAAGGCGGCGCATCGCCGACACGGTGAGGTAGCGGTTGTAGTCGTTGGGGTCGTTATAGTGGGTGTCGTAGCCCCCCGATGACCGCACCAACTCCGGCAGTGAGATGCGATTGGTCTGCACGTCGTGGATGATGACGTAGTTCCAAGTCCACATCGGCTTGCCGTCCAGGACGTTGGCCGGCGTGCCGTCCGCCGCGATGGTCATGCCGTTGCCGTGCTCGAAGTTCTTGTACACTTCGCCGCGGCGGTCGTAGTTGACGCTGTTGAACGCCACCATGGCCCGGGCGTCGATGTACACCCGCCGCTTGCTGATGGGCGCCCGGGGGTACTTGACCGGCTCGGTCTCCAGTACGATGACGTCGGGGATCACTTCCCAGTTGCTGCGGAAGAAGCTCTGGCCGTTGGGCCCACCCACCCGCTGGCGCTCCCAATTCTCGTCGTTGACATTGAAGTTGCCCACGCCGGCCGGCCCCAGCCAAGGTCCGCGATGGACCAGCTTGAAGTTGCCCCAGGTCAGGAAGGGGTCACCGGCTCCCCAAGCATCGGATATGTACCAGGTCGGTCCCGGCAGCAACGGTTCGAATCGTTGGTTGGTGGGATAGCGGCGCACCCGCTTGAACGCCGGAAGATAGCCGTGCAGTTCAGGGAACTGGGTTTGGTCGTAAGGCCAGATGGACAGAAACGCGGTGCCGCGAACGTCCTGGGGCGTGTTGAAGAACACCGACTGGTAGCGCAGGGTGTCGTCCCGGCCGCGGAACGGGTTGTCGTCCAAGGTTACCCTTCCGGTGGCGTTCATTTCGCACCAGACGAAATCGTACTTGTAGGCCGTGCTGCCGTCTGGGTTCAGGTCCTCCTCTCGAATTGCGTAGAAGGTCTGGTCGTAGCGGCCCCAGGAAAGGGTGATGTTGGCGAAGGCCTCCACCGCGGTCTTGGCCTCCGGGAAGGGGTTGCCGCCAACCCAGGCGGAGCCGTCCTCCGTGCGCACGTTGCCGGTGTCGTCGAACCGTGCGCGGCCGCTGTTGGCGATGGACGCCCGCAGGTAGTCCGGGGGCATCAGCCAAGACGGGTCCGTGGTGCTCGCATGGGTGTCGATTTCGCGGCCCATTTGCGTCACCTGCAGGTAGGACACCGGATCCATGAAATCCTTGACCAGTTCCACGTTGTTGGCATTGATGACGTCGCCGGTGTTGACGCGCCCGCCGGTCAGCCCTTCCAAGGTGGATATCTCGTCCGGATAAACTTTCTCGATGGTGTTGCCCCGGGCAATTGTCGGCCACAATGGCGCCAGCACGCCGGTGGCGATCACTCCCTTCGACACCTGCTCCAGGAAAAAACGACGTGAAAAGCCTTTGCCGAATTTGCGAATGTGCATTTTTGATTTCCCCGTTTTAGTCCATTGATTGGCGATCCATTGACCCCAATGGAGCCTTGTTCATCGATCGGCGCTGCGCCGATCGTCCCATAGCGACACCAGTCACTTAACCAGCCGCCCGCAATTGACCACCGCCCAGGTCCGCCTCGGTTGACTCCACCATGAGCAAATGCTCCCGATCGACGAAGCCCGGCTTGAACAGATAGACCAGCAGCGGCAGCACTACCAACGCCACCACCATGTTGATGAGCATGATGATGACCAGCAGCAGGCCCATGTCCGCTAGGAACTTGAGCCCGGATAGGAAGTACCAGGGCAGGATGCTGAGCAGCACAATGGTGGCGGTGAAGAAGATCGCCTTGCCGGTGGTGGCGACCGCCTTGCGGATGGCGTCGCCGTAGTGCTGGCTGTCGCGGTACTCTTCGCAGATGCGGCTCAGCAGGTAGATGCCGTAGTCGATGCCCACGCCGATGCCAATGGCGGCGATCGGCAGGGTGTTCACGTCCAGCCCGATGCCCATCATCACCATCACCGCGCCGAGAAACAGGTTCGACAGGTTCACCGGAATGAGCAGGATCAATCCGGCGTGGATGGATCGGTAGGCGAAGCTGCAGGTCAGCAGGATGACTAGGTTCAGCGCCGCCAAGATGATCCACTGGTAGAAGTCCACCGTGTCGTTGACGGACTGCTGCAGCGCGATGGCGCCAGTGCCTAGGCGTATGCGGAAGTCGTCGTGCTCAGCGCCAACGGCATCGATGGCCGCCCGAGTCTGGGCGAGGGCGGTGTCCACGGTGTCCTGCTTGTTGTCCTTGTACCAAAGCGAGACGGTGCCGTTCTTGAGCTCGAAATCCGCCACATGGCTGTAGGCCTTGGTGCTCGCACCGAGCAGCAGGGCGCCGGCAGCGGCGTTCACCGAGACGTCGTCGTAGTCCAAGGGTGCCCATTTGGGGTTGCCGCCGCTGTACAGCCGATTGGCCTCGGGAAGGTAGTCGGCGAACGAGAGGGTTGCGGCCGGCGGGTCCGGCTGCGACTCGATGCTGCGCTGCAGGGCGTTCATCGCCTTCACGGTTTCCGCCATCTTGACCACGCGCTGGTTTTCGTCCTTGCCCTCAAAGACGATCTCCAAGGTCATCAAGCCCGGGAAATGGGCGTTAACTTGCCGCACGGCCTCGTTGTAGTCGGAGTCATCCCATAGCAGGTTGCTGCCCTCCACCGGGTTGCCCACCCGCATTTGGGTCATCATGCCGATGGAGAACACCGTCAGGACCAGCACGATGACGGTGGTTGGCCGCGCCCGGGCACCGTGGCTGACCCGCCCGATGGCGTTGAGAACTTTGAAGATGCGGTTGTGCACCCCCGCTCGTTCATCGCCGCCCAGCAGGGCCTTGACGTTCTTGGGCTTGGGGAACATGGACAGCAGTATGGGGCTCAGCCAGAGGTTGGCCGGCAGCAGGATCATTGCCCAGAAGCCGCAGAAGAGGGCGAATCGCTCCATGACCGGAATCGGCGCCAAGGCGATCAGGAACAGGCCGGTGGCGTCGGTGACGATGCCCAAGGCACCCGGCGCCATCATCACGCCGAGGGCCTGTTCGGCGGCTAGGCGGCGGTCTCCCAAGACGTGGTACAGCTCGTAGTAGCGCTCGATGAACTGTACGCAGTGGCTGAACGAGCGGGCGACCAGCAGCAGCGGCACTACCATGATCAAGGGCTCGATGGGGTCGCCGATCCAGCCCACGAAGCCGAATCCCCAAACGGCGGCCACCGCGCTGACGATGATGGGGGTGAAGACCCCGGGCACGTTGCGCATGTAGAACAGCAGCGACAGGAAGAGGGCGGCGGCGGTGATGCCGAAAATGCCCAGCATCTGCGCTTCGTAGGTATAGACCCAGCCGGTGAGGATGGGGGCGCCGGCCACGTAGATGTCGTGCCTTGAATCGGCCTCCCGCTCCACCATGTCCTGGATGAACGCGAAGGTCTCGCCGAAGTCCAGCAGGCGCTCGATGAAGGTGGCGGTGATCAGGGTGGCCGTCTCATCCTCGGAGATGAGAAACGCCTGCACGTTGGGCGCCTTGTCCACCCGCGACCGGAATTCGGCGATCTCCGCCGCGGTCGCCGGGGCGGCGTCACCCATCAGGGGCTTGGAGTCGATGCCGAAGGGCGTGGCCTCCGAGAACCGCGCCTTCTCGGTGGCGATGGAGAGGATCTGATCGTGGTCCACGGCCGGCGCCAAGTCGATGTCCCGGCTCAGGCGCCAGATCTTGGCCAGCGTATCGGCGTTGTAAATGTCGCCGTCCTTGACCTTGACCATCAGGGTCACGGTCAGGGGGTTGCCGAAGTTGGGGTGGTCCTTAAAGGTCTCGACGAACGGATGGTTCTTCGGAAAGAGGTCCGAAAAAATGGTGCGCAGTTCCACCTGCGGCAGGCCGGCGGCGAAGAAGGCCGTGACCGCGCCCACCAATGCAAAGGCGAGCCCGCGGCGGCGAATGGTTGCCGCCGCTAAGCGATGCCTGAAGCCGGGCACCCGGTGCCGCCTCCGCCAATGGCCGTCACGCTAACTCCCTCCTACTACCTAACTACCACGTCGCCAGTCTGGGCGCACCATCGATTTGCGCGGCCTAGGTCGCGCCGCATGGTACAGGCAAGGGATTCGCGCAATCAAGCCTTTGTAGCGGAGGACGTCCACGTCGGCGGCGAACGCCTTGGGGATGTGGCCGTGGCCGAGCCACTTGCGCACCACCGAGCCGTTCCTCCCCTCCACCAGCGTGTTGTCGTTGGAGCGCCGGGCGCGGGACTTGGTGAAGCCGTCCACATGCAGCTTGTTGAGCAGCTCGGCCACCCGGTGGTTGATGTACTCGGAGCTGGCGCGTCCCTGCGCGACGCGTTGTCCGCGTGGAACCCCTTGATCGCAAAGGGGAAAGCCTCGATCAGCCGCGTCACCTGCGCCCGCGACAGCCCCGTCGCCTTGCCCAGGTACGCCCGCAGCAGCCCCTTCGCCGCCCGGCCCGAACCGTGGTACCCGAACCGAACCAGCGCGCGCAGGATGAAGTCGTACGCCGACCCCCGGTCCGCCAGCTTGATGTCCACCGGTCCGCTGCCCTCCACGAAGGCTCGAACCTCCTCCAACGTCCTGATCCGCTCGGTCTGAAGTGTCACGATCATCCTCCGATAATCCCAAATCCCGACGCCTCAGGCTCACTTCACGTTGGAAACCCCGCCTCCCGTTCAGGCTCACTTCTCGTTGGACTCCCACTATCCGTTGAGCGGGCCGCTGGGTTAGCATCGGCAGGATTACTGCACTGCGGGGGAGGCTTGGCGATGCCGTACATGCCCGACGAGCTCGACGAGGGCATCATCGCGCTGTTGCGCGAGGATGGCCGCATGTCCGCTCGGGACATCGCCACGGCGTTGGATTCATCGTCCTCTACCGTGCGCAAACGCATCCGCGGCATGGAGCAGGCTGGCTTCATGCGGGTGGTGGCGGTCACCGACTTTGCGGCGGCGGGCTTCGACCTGCTGCTGGCCATCGGCATCGAGGTGGAAAACCGCAACGCCGAGGCCGTTGGACGGGCGCTGGCGGAATTGCCGGAAGTGTTTTCCGTCAACCTCACCACGGGCCCCAACGACTTGGAGATCCTGGTGGCCGCCCAATCCTTCGAGCAACTCGCCACCTTCCTGCACGAAGAGGTGTCGCAAGTGGACGGCATTGGCCGCTTGACGCCAGCGCTCACCGTCGAGGTGTACAAGTATCAATCGGAGTTCGTGCCCCAGCTATGACCCAGCACAGACTCGACGATGTGGACCGTCGCATACTCGCCTACCTTTCCGAGGACGCCCGGATGAGCAACCGGGAGGTCGCCCAGGCCTTGGGGCTCGCGGAAGGCACCGTGCGCGGACGCATCAAGCGCCTGCAGGACCGCGGGATGATCAAGATCACCGCGGTGACCCGCTTCTCCGGCCCGGGCGCACCCGTCATGGCCTACATCGGCGTGCGCGCCGACCTGCATCGCATCGCCGAGACCGCCCAAGCCATCGCCCGCCTGCCCTTCGTCCGCTTCGCCGCCACCATATTGGGCCGTTACGACATCCTGGCGATCACCGTCGTGGAGGACGGCGCGGAGCTGGTGCGCCTGGTCAACGACGAAATCATGCCGCTGGCCGGCGTGCGCCATGCCGAAACGGCCCTCGCCGTGAAAAACCTGAAGTACGACTACCGCTGGGGCCGCATCATCGATCCCAACGCGAAGCCCTGAAAAACTCCCGCTCGACAACAGGGAAAAGGCAAATTGAGAACTGCTGGGGTAACAGTAGCGGCGGCTAACCCGCTGAGAAGTGTCCTGAGCCTGATAAACTAGCGCCCGACAAATCGAATCCCGCCATCCCCGCAGGAGATTTGGATGAGGGCAGTCAAAAGTGTGCGGTTGGACAACTTCCTGTCTTTCGGCCCTGAAAGCGAAGCGTTTGAAATGGGCGATCTCAACGTCCTAATCGGGGCCAATGGCGCGGGCAAGTCGAATCTCATCGAGGCATTCGAGCTCCTAAGGGCGGCGCCCACCGACTTTGCCCGCGCAATTCGTGACGGCGGCGGGGCTCCCGATTGGATATGGAAAGGCGCCAGTTCAACCGATGTGGCAACTCTCGACGTCATTCTGGAGGAGGACACCCCGAGCGGACGCCCGATACGTCATCGCCTCGATTTTTCAGCGGTGCAAAGTCGAGTGGAAGTGCTCGACGAGGCCATTGAGGAAGTGGTCCCCTTGCCAGGCAAAAGCGATGTCTATTTCTACTATCGGTTCCGGCAGGGTCGGCCCATGGTCAACGTGGCCAACGCGGAAGAGGGGACAGAGCGGGGGCGACATCTTGAGCGGGCGGAACTGGCACCCGACCAGTCCGTGCTCGCCCAATTGAAGGACTCTGAACAGTACCCTGAGGTCACTTGGTTGGGGCGACGACTCAGCGGCGTTCAGACCTTTCGTGAATGGACCTTCGGTCGCTACACGGACCTGCGCCAACCGCAACGCACGGACCTGCCCGAAGGTCGCCTGCTCCCGGACGCCAGCAATCTCGGCCTCGTGCTGCAGAAGATCGAGCACTTGCAAGGCAATGTCTTTGACGACCTGCTGAGACGGTTTTTGCCGCGATTCAACCGCATGTCAACGATGGTATCCGGCAGCACCATACAGTTTTACCTGCATGAGCCGGGGCTCTCCGCACCCATTCCAGCCACCCGGCTTTCCGACGGCACCATTCGGTTCATTGCCATATTGGCTGTCCTGCTGGCACCTGACCCACCCCCGTTGGTTTGCATCGAGGAGCCGGAACTAGGCTTACATCCCGACGCCGTCGCCATGGTCGCAGAGGTTCTGAAGGCCGCTGGGGAACGAATGCAGCTTGTCGTAACCACTCACTCCGATGCGCTGGTAGCTGCCCTTAGCGACCAACCCGACGCGGTGGTCGCCTGCGAGCGCAAAGGCGCAGGCACTACCCTCAGACGGCTCGATGCGAATCAACTGACTGAGTTGCTAAGGGACTACACCTTGGGCGACTTGTGGCGCATGGGCGAAATCGGAGCAAATCCGTGAGCAGCATCGGCATCTACGTGGAAGGCGGCGGCGATTCGAAGAACGGCCGGGCGGCATTGCGAATGGGCATGGACGAATTTCTCAGCAGCGCGAAGAACCGGGCACGGGCACTATCTTGGCGATGGAAGTTGGCTTGTTGGGGAGGCCGCGAAGCCGCATTCCAACGCTTCCGCACAGCAGTCAAGAAAAAAGAACACGATTTGACGCTCCTGCTTGTGGATGCGGAGGCGCCGGTCTCCATGCCAGCGAAGCAGCATTTGGCCGACCGCGACAAATGGGACACGCAATTTGCGCCCGAATCCAACTTTCACCTGATGGCTCAGACCATGGAAACCTGGATGGTCGCCGACCCTGATGCCTTGGCTGAGTACTACGGAAAGGGATTCAGAGCGACTGCATTGCCACGGCGCCCAGACTTGGAATCGGTACCCAAGAAGGACATAGAGAGGCGCTTGGAGCGCGCCACTCAGAACACCAAGAAGGGCAGATACCACAAGATACATCATGCCTCAGCCTTGCTCACCCGGCTCAACGCCGACACGGTGAGAGCTCGGTGTTCTCATTGCGGTAGATTCCTTCAAACCCTCGAGGAAACCATTTTCAAAGCCCAGCTCTACCAATGATCTGTGCGAGTCCGATATTGCACGGCGACAAAGCCCTCTGCGGTTGCGCCAAATGCGCTTGATGTCTCCGGCTGCAGCACCTGCAACTCGAAATCCGACTCGCCCCAAAGCCTGTGGACGATCGCTTCGATCACCACCGCATCGGTAGGCCCCTCGACGGCAACTGCAACCCTAACCGGCTCAGACATTGGGCACACCGCCCAAATGGCCCATTGTCCAGAGGCGCGATAAAGTCCAGCCTTGCTCTGCTTTGGCAAGCATTTGGTCATCAACCACCACTCGCCTCACACAGGTGCTTCCCGATCGCGTTCTCGACACCGTAAACAGGCGCACGTCCTCGTTCTGCAAAGGCAAGCCATCCAGCACGAGCGGATTATGCGTTGTCATCAGCACTCGGCGCTTTCCGTCCGCCGTGAACATCCAGTCGCAAAAACGATTCATCAGTGATCGGGCCAGTCTGGGATTCAGTCCGTGGTCGGCATTGTCAACAGCGCACAACTTCGGCGTTCTGTCATCACCGGCCATCACCGCAAGGAACAGAACGTAGAGCGCTCCCTCCGAGACGCCCCTAAGCACGGATGTTGTCGGCGTGAAGATGACGTAGTTCTGAAGGCGTTTGAGCAGTGCGATGCCTGCGCTGGGCTCGACCTCGACGAGCTTCAACGCCGCCCAACCGCGCTCGGGGTCCGGTTTCTCTCGCTGTGCGGGCGCTCGACTCACATAAGTGCCATCGGCGTCCTCCCAAACTTCGAGCTTGAATCGCCATGCAGGTGCGGGGTCATTCAGCGGGTTGTGGAGGGTGACTTCATACTTGGAGCCATCGCCGTACGCGCCAAAGAACAGGTGCGGTGGGATGCGCTCGCTACCTTGGCTCGGGAAGGCCGATTTGTACAGCGCGGGGGTGCCGGGACGGACGCCCCGCGCCAGCAGGGCCTGATCGTCCACCTTGCCGTCGGCTGCCGCAGACAATACCCCCAAGGCTTCGAGCAAGTTGCTCTTGCCGCTGCCGTTAGCACCGATGAAGACATTAATCAGCCCGAGATCGACGGACACGTCTTTCAGGGACTTGAACGTCCGAAAGGCTACCTTCTCAAGCATGCCCTGCGCCGATGGCCCGCTGCCAGTTCCTCACCTTAGCTTTGCGGCCATCTAGCGTCAAACAACAACGCGGGCGCAAGTGAACTGAATCTCCATCTTCTTCGGGCGCTGGAAAGGTTGGGTGGCTCGGCATCCATTGGCGAGCTCGACGACCGGGTCGCGGCCGACATGGATCTCGGTGAAGCGGTCCTCGACGCCGTCCACCGTGATGGACCGCAATCGGAGTTCGCGTACAGATGCGCGTGGGCGCGCACCCGGCTGCGGTGCATCGGCGCGGTGGACAACTCGGCGCACGGCGTGTGGGCGATAACGGAGGCCGGTCGTCAGATCGGGCAAGGAAAACAACGACACACAATTTCCGTCTAAGAAGTGCCGCATGCAGGGACACAATTCGATGGGCAAGATGATGCTCAGGTTTGAACTCGGCGCCGTGCCCCACGGGTTCCGATCCTCGTTTCGCAACTGGGCCGCGGAATGCGCTGACGCGCCGCAAGAGGTCTACAGGCTCGCCCTGGCGCAGGTCAGCAGCAACCGCGTCGAAGCCGCCTATCGGCGCACCGACATGTGCGAGCGCCGCCGCGCCACTCATGCAGCAGTGGGCCGACCATCTGGCGGGCAACCGGTAGCGGCTCAGTTCGTCAGCGGCTGTCTAGCACGGCCGCGTGAACCGGCACCGCGGAAAGGAAGAGCACCCATAGAATCTCGAACCGCGGTTCGGTCCCCGCTTCGCCTTTCGAAGCACCAGTTCCGAGCCGCAGTGCGGACAGGGCATCCCGTCCGTCGCCGAGTCCCTGCCGCGTTCGGCACTGCTCGCCTGGTGAACGGGCAGACCCTGCATCATGTTCTGCAATTGGTCGCCGTCGACCAGCTCCATTGCCACGCCGTTCGCAAACTCCTCCGCCTCCCGCGTAAACGACCCGGCAGTCACCACTATGCCCCCGTTCGCGTGCTCCGCGGCAACGACTCCAAACAACTCCCTGACAACCTTGACCCCCACGCGTCGTGCCCGCCACTGCTTGCACTGGACCAGGTAAGTCTCGCCACTCGGCGTTGCGATTCGCACGTCCACGCCACCGTCCGAACCTCCGCCCCCCTCAAGCTGCACACGGTATCCAAGACGGCGGTAGTAATCCTCGATCAATTCCTCGAATTCCTTCCAGCCCAGCGCCCGGATGGTCGCCTTGGTCCGGTTGGCTGCGAGCATGCGCCGTCCGCGCAAGGCGCGAAGGGCCGAAACCGCCGCGGGCAGCAGGAAAATCCCCGCAAACAACCACGCCAAACCTGAAACCATGCGGACGACGGGTTCTGAGACCGGATGGCCGCCGACAACGGACGGCAACACCTGTCCCAAGGCGACGTAGACCACGACGGCCACGACGACGCTCACCCACCACGGTTTTCGGGCAAGCGCCTGGATCAACCGTTCCAGTTCGCCTTTCCTGCGCGCCATTCTCCCAATGCCTCCGCCGTCGCGATCACCGACAACCGCTGTGGCGAGCATCGCGGGCACTCACGTACTGCGGTTCACCGAGCTAACGGCCAAGTCCGCTCGACCCGGGAATTGTCCCGTCCGCATTGTATCCCGGACTGTTCGGTGACGTGTTTGCCGGATTGCGTCGGCAGGCAATGAGCGGGGTTCCTCCGCCTCCATTCCGGGTCACGCCCCCGCGCACGGCGATCCCCCTCCTCCTTCGAGAGCGCCACAGTCGCCTCGTCCCGAGGACGTCCAGGCGCGAACGCAGCCATTGCCCGGTTCTGTGAGTGAGTGTTGACGCGGCCCACGGACTGGCGCATAGTTGCGATCGAGACGCACGACGCAAGTCCTGCCCTCTTTCGGAGGCCCGCACCTTGGTGCGGGCTTTTGCGCATCTGGGGGTCCAGTTGATCCACCTCGCTTACCTCGACGAGTTCGGCCATGTCGGCCCCTACGTCTCCCGCAGCGACCGGCGGCACAACGACAGCCCCGTATTCGGCTTCGCCGGGTTCGTGATGCCCGTGTCGGAAGTTCGTGCGTTCGGAACCTGGTTCTTCCAGCGCAGGTACTCGTCATTGGCCTAGGCGAACGTCAGTGCGTCGCCGCTCACTTGGCGCGGGTCGAAGCCGCCCTTGGTGAGTGCCCGGTTGGCCGTCGCCCGTCACCGCGCCTCCTTGAGCGGCACCGCTGGGGAGGCGCCTGACTCAGGTCGAGCCGCCTGCCATTGACGCGAAGCAACTGCGCGAGCAAGCTCGCGTTTGAGTAGCTTCGCAACTCAGTTGCCTTGCCGAAGGCGAAGCGCGTCTTGGGCGATGGTCA